>JALSWC010000103.1 GCA_027060825.1 Sulfurimonas sp. | reverse complement strand
GCTGTTGGAGATTATGAACCTGCAAAACCTTTTGTATTTGCAGGTCTTTATCCAATAGATACTGATAAATTTGAAGATTTAAGAGATGCACTCGATAAACTCAAGCTTAACGACTCTTCTCTCTCTTATGAGCCAGAAACTTCTGTAGCACTTGGATTTGGGTTTCGTGTTGGCTTTTTAGGAATGCTCCATATGGAGGTCATCAAAGAGAGACTTGAGCGTGAGTTTGGGCTTGATTTGATTGCTACTGCACCCTCTGTTGTTTATCATGTCTATCTCACTAATGGCGATTTAGTCACTGTACAAAATCCATCAGAACTCCCAGAGGTAAACCACATTGACCGTATTGAAGAGCCTTATGTAAAAGCAACAGTCATTACACCAACTGAGTATCTTGGAAATATTATGAATCTCCTTATATCTAAACGAGGTATTCAAAGTAAAATGACCTACCTCAATGAAGAGCGTGTTATGCTTGAGTATGAAATACCAATGAATGAAATTGTCATTGATTTTTATGACACACTCAAGTCTATCTCAAAAGGGTATGCCTCTTTTGATTATGAACCAACAACCTTTAAAGCAGGTGACCTTGTAAAACTTGATATAAAAATTACGGGCGAAGTTGTGGATGCACTGAGCGTCATTGTTCCTCGTACATCTGCACTCTCTCGTGGTCGTGCACTTGTAAAAAATATGAAAGAACTCATACCTCGCCAACTCTTTGAAGTTGCCGTACAAGCCTCACTTGGCAATCAAGTCATTGCTCGTGAAACTGTTAAAAGTATGGGTAAAAATGTTACTGCGAAGTGTTATGGTGGTGACATCACTCGTAAACGCAAGCTTTTAGAGAAACAAAAAGCAGGAAAAAAACGAATGAAGTCCATAGGAAAAGTACAACTCCCTCAAGAGGCATTTATGTCTGTACTTAAAATGGACTAACCCCAAACAAATATGAAGTGCATATTGTGTGAGAACTACTCTCTTACGCATATATGCAAAGAGTGTCAAACAAATTTTCTTACTCCATCTCTTTACAAACGCACACTTTCAAATGGCATCACTGTCATCTCTTTTTACAGATATAGTGACATAAAAGAGCTTCTTTTTACAAAACATACCGACATCGGATTTTATATTTACACTATTTTAGCCAAACTAAGTTTCAAAAAATTTGCACAAGAGTTTCATACAAAAGAGAAATATGTGAGCATTGCCATTGATGACAATCCAAAAAGTGGCTACTCACACACTGCCATCTTAAACCACACACTTAAAAGCTACAACATCACACCTCTTTACAATAGACTAAGAGCCAAAAGTAGCATCTCCTACTCAGGAAAGACAAGAGCCTTTAGAGAGCAAAACCCCCGAAATTTTCATCTAAAAAACTTCAAAAATCCAAATGTAATTTTAGTAGATGACATCATCACAACAGGAACAACCCTTAGTGAAGCAATAAAAACTTTAGAAGAGAAAAAGAAAGAAATAGCCTTTTGCTTAACATTATGTGATGTCAGTAACGAAAGGTAAAGTATCACTTTGATATAATAAAAAATTAAAAAGAATAAATACAGGGCGTTAATATGACAGACTTTAGACTAAATGAATTTTTAAAAAATATTGATAGTGTTGTTATTATTTCTAGAACTGATTTACATGGAACAATAACTTATGCAAATAAACATTTTGAAAAAATAAGTGGTTACTCAAAAGAGGAACTACTTGGAAAATCACACAATATTGTACGATCGCCAAAAATAAAAAAAAAGGTTTTCAAAAATTTATGGAAGACAATTACAAAAGGTGAAGTATGGCAAGGAACACTTGAAAATAGAGCAAAAGATGGTTCAAAATACTATGTAAAATCTCATATATTTCCTATTTTTAATACAGAGCATAAGATAGTTGAATATATGGCTATCAGAGAAGATGTAACAGATGTGATTAAAAGTAAAAAAGCTTATATAAACCAACTTAAATTTTCTAATATGCTTCTTAATAATACAGAAAACATTATAATTGTTACTAAGAACAATAAGCTTGATCAAGCAAATGAAGCTTTTTATAGAACATTTGGTTACTATAATCTAGAAAGTTTTAAAACTTTACATAACTGTGTTTGTGAGCTTTTTATTGAAAAAGAGGGATGCTTAAAAAAAGAAAAAGAACCAAAAATATGGTATGACCCAATACTACAAGAGCCTAATAAAGTACACCTCGCTATAATGCAAGATAGCAATAATGATAGAAGAACTTATAATGTAAAATCTCGTAAGGTTATTTATGATAAAAATACAATTTATATTATCAACACCTTTAATGACATAACAGAACTCGAACAAGCAAAACAAAAAGCTCAAGAATCAGAATCTATGCAGACTATGTTTTTAGCAAATATGTCTCATGAAATAAGAACTCCCATGAATGGTATTCTTGGATTTACTCAACTTTTACAAGAGACAACCCTCTCAGATACCCAAAAAAAATATGTCAATATCCTTGACAGTGCAACCAATACCCTTTTAAATATTATTAACGATATACTCGACTCATCAAAAATTGCAAACAATAAAATAGAACTTGAAACTGTTGAGATAAATCCATTTATAGAGTTTACTACAACCTATGAACTCCTCAAATCTCTTGCTGAGCAAAAATCACTTCATTATAAAATAGACTTAGATAAAGATATGTTTGAATGTATTCAAAGTGATTCGACAAGATTACGACAAATTATTACAAATCTTCTCTCAAATGCCATTAAATTTACACCTGAGAATGGTCATGTTTGTTTCAAAACAGAAGTTATAAAAATAGAGAAACTACAACAAAAAGTTCGTTTTAGCATTTCAGATACAGGCATAGGGATAGCAGAAGAAAAACTTACAACGATTTTTCAACCTTTCTCTCAGGCTGATAATTCTACAACAAGAAAATTTGGAGGAACAGGACTTGGATTATCTATTAGTTCTGACTTAGTAAAACTCTTCGGAGGAGATTTAAAAGTAGAATCTACACAAAAGAAAGGAACAACTTTTTTCTTTGATTTAGAATTGCATAAGTGTAAAAATAGTGAATATCTGCCACAACTTCACAATATAAAAGAGTATGAAATAACCAATAAAAATCTTAATATTCTCATTGCAGAAGATTATAATATAAATAGAATGCTCATGGAAGCACTTCTTAATAAATACCCAAATATTAAATATGAGTTTGCTCATGATGGCAAAGAAGCCGTTGAAAAATTCACAAAATCCTCTTACGATATGGTACTTATGGATGTAAATATGCCAAATATGAATGGAATCGATGCTACACAGATAATACGACAAAAAGAGAAAAAGCATATTCCAATTATTGCACTTACTGCAAATGCTCTTAAAGGGGATAGAGAAAAATTTCTTGAAGCTGGCATGGATGACTATATAGCAAAACCAGTAAATATAAAAGAATTAAAAAGAGTATTATCACAATATACATCAAAAATAGAAATACCAGAGACAAAACAAAAAGAAGAAAAAAAAGCTCCTTTTAATTGTGATGCACTATTCGCAACAATTAAATCAGATTTAGAATTAGATGATAGTACCATTAAAGAGATTTTAACAGCTTTTATACAAAATCTTAGAAGTTCTACAAAAGAGATTGAAAATGCTTTTAAAACAGACGATAAAGAATACCTCTTAAATCTAGCACATAGACTTAAAGGTTCTTCTTTGACGCTCTCTTTAACTCAAATTTCACAAATTATGGAAGAGATAGAAAAAAATATTAAAAATAATATTGAAAGTGATTACACTTATATGCTTAAAACTATCAATGATTATATTAATTTTTTAGAAGGGTGTTTAGACCCCCATAAATAAAACTAAAAAAGTCCCTTAAGTAGCTGATTTGCTGCTTTTTGTAGCTCCTTTGTTCCTTTTTTATCCATATATTTTTTAGCCTCTTTTTGGAGTACTTTTGTGGCTTCTTTTGCTATAAGTTTGTTTGCATCAATCCCAACTTTTGGAGATTTAATATCTCCTTTGAGAGTAATTGTAAGAGGGTTATGATTTGCTACTATATCAAGCTTAGAATTGATTTTTTGTGTTAAAGTATTGAGCTTTGTATCTGTTGTTTTAATGGATGATGTATTTGAATGTAAATCAAGATTAGCGATTATGTGTTCTTTGTTAATGTCTGCGTTTACATCACCTTTAAATTTTTGTACATACATATTTATATGTGCATATTGTTTTATTAAGTCAAGTGCTTTATTTTTTGTAAAAGTTCCATGGCTCAAAAATCCTGAAAATTTTCCTTTTGATTTTGCAAGATTATAATCTAAATCTGCATCAAGAGAAGCTTTAAAAATTTTAGGATAGATAAGTATATCTAAAATATCCAAAGTTTTTAAAGAGTTTAAATCTGCATGAAAGTCATCGTTATGAAGCTTCGCATCAAGCACACCACCAGCAATGTTTGAATGTGCTGTAAAATCTAAATCTTTGGCTTTTTTAAATTCACCATTAGCAAGTAAAGCACCTTTTAAATGTCTTTGTGTTACAAAATAGAGTCTATTTAAGTCACTAATTTTTACCGTATAGTCACTATTTATAGAAGCATCTTTCATATTGAAACGGGCTTTTTTCACATGTAAATCTGCAAGTGTTGAGAAGAAGTTTACTTTTGTATCTATCATGTTTTTATTGAGTGTTGTCTCTGTTTTGGCACTAAATAGAGTTCTTGGCATTTTTGAACTAAATTTATATGCTTTTGTAAGGTATCTAGCATCAAGCAGACCTTTTGTAATCTCGGTATGCACATCTCCTTTGAGATTTTTCATATCTGCATTTGAAATATCTACCTGCATATCAAACAGTGCATCTGCATAGTGAGGCTGTTTTATCATATAAAGTAGTTTTTGTAGTTTTAATCCAACTACATTTGCTTTGATGCTTTTTGGGGCAAAATTTTCTAAAATAGCTTGAAATGAGGTATTTGAACTCGCTAAATCAGTTTTACCTCTGATGCTCATTTTTTCTTTAGAACCTTTTACATCTCCATTTAAACGCAATGAACCTCTGACATCTGCTCCTGTTATAGGTTTAAGTAGAGCCAACTCTTTTACATTTACCTTATAATTAAGATTAACTTTTAATGGTTGAGGAACAACATCTCCTGCAGAGCTTATTTTTGCCAAATTAGACTTTAAAAGATATTTATAGCCAACGCTATCCCCTTTTAATACCGCTCCAAGATTCATACTAAACGCAGTCCGAGGAGTGTTAATGTTGAAATCCCTCTTCATAACCTTAGAGTTAAGCAGACCATCTCTTGTAATAAGTTCAATATTTCCATCAAGTTTATGTGGTGTAATATTTTTAAAATTCACATTCAAGTCAATTTTTGCTTTTGCATACTCTTTTTGATTTACCATATGTAAAAGAGATTCTAAATCAGCAGAGTTAATTTTAGCAATAATGGAGGTAGGATTAAAATCGGTTAGAATAATATGATAATTTGTATCACTTCTTGCTACATCACTTTTACCATCAATCTTTATAAGTTTCATATCTCCTTGTGCAATTCCATCTGTATGAAATGAACCTAAAAGTTGTGTTTTTGTTACTGGCTTTAGTGTTTTCAGTTCCTCTAACTTCAGATTGTATTTCAGATTAAAAGATTGTGAAAAAAGAGAATATGTTCCCTCTAAATGGACACTATTGTTTTTATTAAGCAAAAGATTTATCTCAAATTTATCCATACGAACATAAAAAGTCTCCAACTTTGAAGGCAGATGAAGTTGCTTCTGTATTTCTGTTTGAACAAGGGGTTTAATAGTATTGTTTCCAACTGTTGTAAACGCTACTACATATACTATAAGCACTATTGCTACTATAATTCCTACCAACCATGATATTATTTTCATATCTACTCTCCAACTCTAATTGCATAATGATACAAAAATATACTTCATATTCTTTTTAAATTTGCAATTAAATTATACTTGATAGAGTTTGGCTCAACTATACTAATCAATATTTATTAACTAGTACTTGACATTATTACACTCAATATGTATAATACGCTTATCTTACCAAAAAAGGAGCAAGAGAATATTATGTCTGATAAAAATATAGAAAACGAAAATCTTCAAAATAATGAAGAACTTGAAAACTCTAACGCATCCGAGGAAGAGACTCAAACAGAGGCTACTCCAGAAGATGAATTTGAACTTTTAAACAAAGAATTAACAGAGTTAAAAGATAAATATGCGCGTGTTCATGCTGATTTTGATAATATCAAAAA
>JALSWC010000102.1 GCA_027060825.1 Sulfurimonas sp. | reverse complement strand
TAGAAGCACCAATTGAAGTAGAAGCACCAATTGAAGTAGAAGCACCAATTGAAGTAGAAGCACCAATTGAAGTAGAAGCACCAATTGAAGTAGAAGCACCAATTGAAGTAGAAGCACCAATTGAAGTGGAAGAAGCAATTGAAGTGGAAGCACCAATTGAAATGGAAGCACCAATTGAAGTGGAAGAACGAGAAACAGAGATAGAAACACCAAAATCTACTGAAAAAGCAGATAACAATAATGAAATCTCTTTGGGATTCAAAAATAATTATGTAGCTGAAGAGATAAAAGCTCCAAAAATTAAGATTAATTACTCAAAATCAAAAATTGCCAATGAAATAGGAGTTGATTTAGAAAGTTTTAATGAACTTTTTCATGATTATATAGAAGAAATTCGTATTTCAATAAAAAAGATGCAAGAAGCTGTTAGTATTAATGATTTTGAAGAACTTAAATCTGAAGCAATAAAATTGAAAGGAATGAGTAATAATATGAGAATGGACAGTTTTAACAATGAACTGGGCGTACTAATACACTCAGAAGATCAAAAAGAGTCTCTAAATCTCATCAATAAAATGAATGATATTTTAGAAGAATTATCAAAAATTGAAATGGAAGGAAAAAAGAAAGAAACACTCGAATCTACTGAAAAAGCAGATAACAATAATGAAATCTCTTTAGGATTCAAAAATAATTATGCAGCTGAAGAAATAAAAGCTCCAACAATGAAGATTAACTACTCAAAATCAAAAATTGCTAATGAAATAGGAGTTGATTTAGAAAGTTTTAATGAACTTTTTCATGACTATATAGAAGAAATTCGTATTTCACTAAAAAAGATGCAAAAAGCTGTTAGTATTAATGATTTTGAAGAACTTAAATCTGAAGCAATAAAATTAAAAGGAATGAGTAATAATATGAGAGTGAACAGTTTTAACAATGAACTGGGCGTACTAATACACTCAGAAGATCAAAAAGAGTCTCTAAATCTCATCAATAAAATGAATGATATTTTAGAAGAATTATCAAAAATAGGAGCATAACATGCAATTTAGTTTAAAAAATAGACTCCGTCTCATCAGTTTTTTACCTCTAGTCATTCTCTTTTTTGTGACAAGTTACTTTGTATATACATCTTATGGAAATTATGAAGCAGCACAAACAGTTCAAAAAAGATTAAAAGCCAACAAAGAGCTCAATAATTTGCTTAATAATATCTCTCGTGAGAGGGGTATGACGGTCATTTATCTCGGTAATAATTCAAAAAGTACCTTTAAATCACTTATAAAACAGAGACAAATCGTCGATAAGCTTATAACAAAATATTTTGCTCAAGGACAAAATTCTACAGTAGGAAATAATTTACAAGATGCACTTCATAAAATGCAATCTGTACGAAAACTTGTTGATACACATAAAATAGACTTTAAAACTGTTTACAAAGTTTATACACAAGTACAAAATCTTGCCATAAAAGATCTAGAAAAACTTAGCAACAAACATTTTGACAATGCAATTAACACTTATTCAAATATATATATTGAATTTACGCAAGCAAGTGAATACACTTCCACAGAAAGAGATTATATTTCATATGCTATTGCAACATCAAGACCACTAAAAAAAGAAGGAATTTATAAGTGGATTTCTTATATTGCAAAAGCAGACAGTCTTAATTATGATAGGCTAAAAAATATAGAACTTGTTTCTAAACTCGACGATATTTTAAGAAATAAAGATGTCAAAGAACTTTTTGGAAACATCAATACAGCTAGAGCTTCTATTCTTATAGCTGCAACAAGAGGAAAATATAAGACAAACGCAAATGTTTGGTTTGCAATGCTTTCTGAAAAAATTAACATAATCTCAGATGCACAAAATTTACTCCTTCAAGCCATGGATAAGCGTGCTATTACAATAAAAACAAATGCTCTAAAACTTTTTGCTATTTCTTTAAGTATTTGGCTTATTTCTGTTATATTTGCTATTTTGGGATTACTCCTCTCAATTGAAATTGCAAAAAATATTCTTAATCTTGAAAATATACTCAAAAAAGTTGCTGACAATACAAATAATGAATCAATAGAAAAAGATATTAATCTACAAACAGCCAAAGGGACAAAAGAAGCATACGATTTACTTGAACACATTATCGACCAGGCAAGAAAAGATAATCAGACAGCTCAAGAAGCTAGTAAAGCAAAATCTATGTTCCTAGCAAATATGTCTCATGAGATACGCACGCCTCTCAATGGTATTGTAGGATTTCTAGAGCTTCTTAAGGATACAGAGCTAGAAGAAGAACAATCAGAGTTTATTGAAATTATTGAAAAGAGTTCTGAAAATTTACTTGAAATTATCAACAATATTCTTGACCTCTCAAAAATTGAGAGTAATAAACTTGAGATTGAGGATATTATTTTCAATCCAATTGATGAGTTTGAAAGTGCAATTGAAGTCTATTCCGTTCGTGCAAGTGAAAAACAAATTAATCTTGGATGTTTCATTGACCCTGAACTCGCACAACCACTGAAAGGGGATCCTACTAAGATTAAAGAAGTTCTTATTAACCTCCTTTCAAATGCAATCAAGTTTACAAGTAATTCTGGTTCTATCAATGTTAATATTAGAAAAGAAACATCTTCACAAAAAAGCATCACAAGAATTAGATTTGAAGTACAAGATAGTGGGATAGGTGTTACTAGTGAACAAAAAGCAAAAATATTTGAAGCATTTTCACAAGCAGATACTTCTATTACCCGTAAATATGGAGGAACAGGTCTTGGACTTACCATCTCTTATCGCTTTATTGAGCTTATGGGTGGGCAACTTGATCTTGAAAGTGAACCAGGACAGGGAACTACATTTTTCTTTACAATCGACCTTGAAGAGATGGAAACAAAAAACAAATCCTTCAAAGGTATATACGCAAATATCAATGCCCTTGTACTTGAATCTACTCATAAACAAAAATCCCAAGATAATTACCTTTTAGAATATCTTGACTTTTATGGTGTGCATTATACTAAATTTAAAAATGTTATGGAACTAGAATCTATCACAAAGCAAGCAAATTATAATCTTCTTTTTGCAGATTATGATTACTGTGGAGAAGAAGAGATAAAAGAGTATGCATCACTTCCTCAAAAATTGATTTTAATTACAAAATCATCTTATATGAAAACAATTGAGAATTTAGACATTGAGATATTGAAAACAATTTATGAACCACTCAATAACTCAAAACTCAAAGTTGCCCTTGAAAATTACCAAAATGCAAACTTTAAAAAAGATTTAAATAGGCAAAAGCGTCTAGAAGATGTTGATTTAAATTCAGTAAAATTTAATGCAAAAATTTTGGTTGCAGAAGACAATATAATTAATCAAAAACTCATAAAAAGAACACTTGAAGATTCTGGACTAACGGTAACGCTTGCATCCAATGGTCTAGAAGCTTTCCAAAAGCGTAAAGACAATGATTTTAACCTTATATTTATGGATATTCAAATGCCTTTCCTTGATGGTATGGAAGCTACAAAAGAGATTTTAGAGTTTGAAGAGGATTATCATAAAATTCATGTTCCTATTATCGCCCTTACTGCAAATGCACTCAAGGGAGATAGAGAACGATTTTTATCTGCAGGGCTTGATGAATACACTACAAAACCATTAGTTCGAGCAGAAATTACACAGTTACTTTATAAATTTCTCTCAGATAAAATTCTTTTTAATGATGAAACAGCATCTATAGAAGAGACTCCAACAGATAAAGAACCTAAAAGAATAGAAGAAAATAAACAAGAAGAAACACAAAAGCAAGTAGAAAAATATACAGCTGATATTTTACTTGTCAAAAAAGGTCCTTTTGAAACAAAACTCTTTCAAAAAGTTTTAGATTCCTTAGAATATAGCTATGAAGTGGCAAATAATCTTTCTGAATTAGAGGGTAAAGTGACAGATTACCATTATAAAGTTATACTTATTGACAAAGAGTTGGAAGAACTACAGCTAGAGACATTCTCAAAACTTCTCAAAACAACAACAGAGAAGAGTGGTCTTCCTAGCTACATTATACTTATGAACAGCAATGAAGAACAAAAAGATGATATCGCTTATGTTGATGAAATGATTCGTAATATAGTGAATAAAGACTTATTGCGTTTAGTTATTGAAAAATTTATATAGAAAAGGAAAAATAAGATGCAAAGAACTGATTTAATTGTCTTAGCAGTAGATGATGATATGATTAACTTAAAACTTTTAAAATCTGTCTTGAAAAAAAGTGGACATGTAAAAGAGGTTATTGAGGCAAAAAATGGTTCAGATGCTATTGGAGTGCTTAAAGGTCGTGATGATATAGACCTTATTCTTTTAGATATTGTTATGCCAATTATGAATGGTATAGAAATGCTTAAAGTTGTACGAGCAGATGAAAATCTGCGTCAACTTCCTATAATCGTACTTACAACAGATGAGACAAAAAAGAATGAAGCATTAGAGTCTGGCGCAAATGGATTTTTGATGAAACCAATTAGAAGTGACGACCTCAAGAAAAAAATGGAAACAGTAATCGTCTAATCAAAAAATACAAACAAGTTCTACAAAAGAACTTGTTTTAAAACCTCTTCAACCCTTTTTACAGCTACTATTTCTAGTGATTCTCGTACCTCTTTTGGAATATCCTCTAAATCTCGCTCATAATTTTTCGCAGGAATTAACACTTTTGTCATTCCAGCCTTATGTGCTGCAATAAGTTTTTCTTTTAAACCACCAATAGGAAGTACATCTCCACTTAAAGAGACCTCCCCTGTCATAGCAATCTCAGAACGGATTTTGCATGAGCTTAGTATAGAGGCTATCACACTTACCATAGCAATACCAGCACTTGGTCCATCTTTTGGAGTTGCCCCATCTGGAACATGAATATGTAAATCATAGCGTTTATAGACTTCACTAGCATCAACCTCCACAATCTCCTCTTTTTCCTTAAATGTTAAAGGAATATTGTCTTGTGAAATGCGTAGTTTTCTTTTGTCTATAAGTGTTTTAACAACACTCATAGCAATATGTGCCGACTCTTTCATGACATCCCCTAAACTACCTGTAAGTTTAAGTGTTCCTTTTCCTTTAATGCGAATAGACTCAATTTTTAGAACATCACCACCAACAGCAGTCCATGCCAAACCATTTACCACACCTACAACTGGAATTTTATCTGTCTTTTCAATCTCAAAAACACTTTTATCAAAAAATGTTTTTAAATTTTTCATAGATACAGAAACTTTAGTTACATCAGTATGTTTTAGAATATCTAGGGCAACTTTACGAGACATTTCAGCAATTCTTCGGCGTAAATTTCGCACACCTGCTTCACGCGTATAAGAGTGTATTAACTCTTTTAAAGCTGATTTAGAGATGCTAAACTCACTCTTTTTTAGTCCATGCTTTTTTAACTCTTGTGGAATTAAATAACGGTATGCTATCTCAAACTTCTCTTGAGGCGTGTAAGAACTCAAGGTAATAAACTCCATTCTATCACGAAGTGGAGCAGGAATATGCCCAATATCATTTGCAGTAGCAATGAAAATGACATTACTTAAATCTAAATCAAAATTTAGATAATAATCACGAAATTCACTATTTTGTTCAGGGTCTAAAATCTCTAAAAGTGCCGCAGTAGGGTCACCTCTTTGTGAGCGTGTTATTTTATCTATCTCATCAAGTACAATCACAGGATTCATCTTTTTTGCATCAATCAAACCTTGCGTAATACGCCCAGGCATAGCCCCAACATAAGTACGACGATGACCACGAAGTTCATTTACATCTTCAAGCCCACCCAGAGCAATGCGAACAAGAGGACGCTTTAATGCTGTTGCTATTGAGTTAGCAAGTGATGTTTTTCCAACACCAGGAGGTCCTGCAAAACAGAGAATTGCCCCTGCACTTTTTTTCGCACTAATCCCACGAAGTTCAAGGAGCTCTTTTACTGCAAAATACTCCACTATACGCTCTTTTGGTTTTTCAAGTGAAAAGTGGTCTTCATTAAGCTGTTCTTCTACTGTTGCAATTTTTAGTGATTTTTTTGCTAAATCTCCAAAAGGAATATCTAAAACCCAGTCAAGATAGGTTTGTGTCATAGCAGCATCAGAAGAGTCTGGATGCATACGAGAAAATCGCTCCAACTGTTTAGAAATCTCTTTATAAGCATTTTCTGTCATCTTCTCTTTTTTTGCTTCGAGTTGTTTCTTGTACTCTTCAATCTCTTCATCACGGGAAGTATCAACACCCAACTCTTGCTGAATCTGCT
>JALSWC010000101.1 GCA_027060825.1 Sulfurimonas sp. | reverse complement strand
CAAAATTACTCTGATCCTCATTTAGTTATTGTTGATGTACGAAAACCTGCACTCTATAAGCAGGGACACCTTAAACGAGCTGTGAGCGTTCCTGTTTTTCAAGATTTGTTTGATACAAACAATCACTATAAAATGCCAAAGTTGGATTTTTTACAAAAAGTTTTTAGTGATGCAGGTATTGACAATAAGAGTAAAGTTGTGGTTTATGGAGGTAATGAACTTATCTGGGCTGCTAGATTTTTCTGGATTAGTAAAGTGTTGGGGCATGATGAGGTGGCTCTTTTAAAAGTTGGATATGGAAATTGGAAAAAGGGAATGCTTCCAATAACTAAAAAAGCATATAAAGCAAAGCCTACAAATTTCATACCACGCATCAACAATAAAATTATGCAAACAAAATTAAGCACTATGCTTGCAATAAAAAGAGAGAGTATTATAGATGGAAGACCTGCTGCGTATTATAATGGTCTCAAATCTCATGCAAAAAGATTTGGGCATATTCCGTCTGCACTTAATTATCCAGGAAAAGATAACTATGATTTGAATGGGAGTGGAATGAAATCATTAGCACAGCTGAAAAAACTCTATAAAAATTTACCAAAAAATAAAAAAGTGATACTTTACTGTGAAGATGGAGCAGATGCATCACTTAATTTTATGGTGCTAAAAGAGCTAGGCTATGATGCCTCTGTATATGATGGCTCTTGGTTAGAGTGGGGGAATGATTTGAATCTTCCCGTAGAGAAGTAATAATGAAAACAAAGAATTATAGTGCTTCTATTGAAAAAAGATTCACAAAGGTTATATTGAGTGTTACCTCTTTAGTCTTTTTTATATCCTATCTGATTTTTGTGGTTATTTATGTAAAACATGAAGATATAAGGACACAAAAACTTACAGAGACCATCAGTGTTGTTATCTCTCAAGATTTAGCAAAACTTATATTTTTAAATAATATTGCTGTTGCAGCAGATATTACTACTAAATTGCAATCCTTTAAAATATTAAAATCTGCCGTAGTGTACAAAAATGATGGGAGTGCAATATACGAGTATAGTAAAGATGATAAGAGTTTTACTCCAGAGGGAAGATGTAAAAATAAAGGGTATAAAATAGTTGGAGAGACTCTTATTTCAACTACAAATATTCATTATTCGGGAAGTAGATTTGGGTGTATCAGAATGAAATTACAGCATGTAACTATTTTTGATATTTTTAAAAAATATATCTTGCAAGTCGTGTTATTTTATCTTTTTATAGTGCTTTTGTCATTTATTTTTGCTTCATTGTATGCAAAAAAATTTACAAATCCTATTTTAAAACTTATAAAATTTTTAGAAGAAGTTGAATTGAGTAACTCTCTTGATAGTCGTATAGAAATTACGGAAGATAATGAATTTGGAAAACTCTATGAAGAGACAAATATTATGCTTGAGAGTTTGCAAAAATCACTGCAAGAAAAAGAGAAAGCAGATAAAGAAGTAGCGTATCTTAGAGAGTATGATTCTTTAACAGGATTGCCAAATAAAGAGCTATTTATAAAGTCATTGCAAAAGCAGATTGATTTTAAAACCACCAAAGAGTGGCATATAATGCTTTGTGTAGATATAGATAAATTTAAAGTTTTTAATGATATTTATGGGCATGAAGTTGGTGATACTGTTTTACAAATTTTTGCAGGAGAGTTAAAAAAAGAGTTTAAAGAGGTAACATTAATTGCTAAAATTGGAATAGATGAATTTTTGATTTGTTATAGAAATGTTTCTGATGATAAAGAGCATGCAATACAAAAAGTAGAAGATATGTTAAATCGTCTTAATGGTATTGTGTCAAACTCTTTTTGTGTGCATAGTGAAGAGTTACATATTGCTGTTCATGTTGGTGCAAATGTTTATGCTAAAACTTTACTATCTGCTTCTGAAATTTTGCAACAGACCGATGGTGCTTTGCAAAATGCTAAAAAAGAGGAAAAGGAATTTTCTTTTTATAGTCAAGAGATAGAGAAAAAAGCACAAGAAAATTTAAATATTTACAATGACTTATTGGTAGCAGTGAAAGAAAACCAATTTGAACTCTATTACCAATTACAAAATAGAGATGATGGATCTTACTTTGGTGCTGAAGCACTTATTCGATGGAATCATCCAAAGCTTGGTCTTTTAGCTCCTTTTAAATTTATTCCTATTGTTGAAAGTAGCAATTTAATCATAGATGTTGGTACATGGGTGTTAGAGAATGGCTGTAAGCAACTCTCTCTTTGGCAAAACAATCCAAAAACAAAAGAGTGGGTTTTAGCAGTAAATGTCAGTACAAAGCAATTTGCACAAGATGATTTTTTAGATATTGTTCAAAGATGTGTGAAAAAGTATAATATTCCTCATAATAAATTAAAAATTGAGATATTAGAAACACTTTTCTCTGATAATTTTGAAGTAATGGTACAAAAAATACAAAAACTTAGAGAGCTAAATATTCAAATATCTATAGATGATTTTGGAACAGGATACTCTTCTTTACAGTATCTAAAATATCTACCAGTAAATCAGATAAAAATTGATCAGAGTTTTGTTTTTGGAATGTTAGAAAATGAAGCAGATAAGATTATTGTACGAAATATTATCAATTTAAGTAAAGCCTTTAAATTTGATGTAATTGCTGAGGGTGTAGAGACAAAAGAGCATTTTGAAAAGTTAAAAGAGTATGGTTGTCACTATTTTCAAGGTTACTATTTTGCAAGACCAGAGCCCATAGGAAAAATAGAGAAAGTAATTGCTACAATTGCAAAAAAATAGAAAGATGGTTGTATGAGAATAGCTTTTATTGGGGATATAGTAGGAAGCCCTGGGCGTGATATGCTCAAAAAGTACCTGCAAGAGATAAAAGAGAAAGAGAAGATTGATTTTGTCATTGCAAACTATGAAAATGCTTCACACGGTTTTGGCTTGACGCTTAAAAATTGTAATGAACTTTTTTCGTATGGTATTGATGTTATGAGTGGTGGTAATCATACTTGGGATAAGAAAGATATTTTACCTCTTTTTGATTCTCATGAAATATTGCGACCCCATAACTACCCAGATGGAGTAGCAGGAACAGGCTGTAAGGTTTATGCTGTTGGAAGTGAAAAACTTGCTGTTTTAAATCTTATGGGACACTTCTCTATGCCCTATTGTGACAATGCTTTTCGTTGTGCTGAGACTACAGTAGAAGAGTTACATAAAGAGGGCGTTAAAAATATATTTGTCGATTTTCATGCTGAAGCAACAAGTGAAAAACGAGGAATGATGATGTTGATGCAAGGAAAAGTGAGTGCTATTATTGGGACGCATACACATGTTGCAACAGATGATTTCCAAATTGCAAATGGCACGGCATATATGAGTGATATGGGTTTGACTGGGTGTCGTGACAATGTAATTGGTATGGATGCAAAAGTACCACTTCAACAGTTTTTAACAGGGTTAAAAGGGCATTATGACATCCCTAAAAAGTGTAAAAAGATTCTGCAAATTGCCATTTTGGATATTTCAGATGGAAAATGTAGCTCTGCATTTAAAATGAAACAGTTTGATGATGGCAGGCTTATAAAAACAGAGGCGTGGATAGAAGACTAAGCCGTTACTTTATAGTAATTGTCGTTAGCTATATAAGTATTGAGTGCATTTTGTTTTAGACTTGCGTTGCTTCCAGTGTTACTTTGTATGCGAGCGAGAGGAACTTTAGGCTTTTTTAGTAGCGAGAACATGGTAGAATTTTCACTATATGCTACTTGTGCATTTTTAAGAGTAGTCACTTTTGTAAATTTTGTTTTTTGTGACTGTTGCGTTTGCTTTTGTAATTTTTGTTGATTTCGTAACACTTTAAAGTGTGAAATATAACTTACAGGGAGTTTTACTTCTGCAAATGTTGCAGGTAAATCCGTAGGAGCTGTTTTCTCTTTTTTAAGAGAAAATATTCCCTCTTTTTTTTGTGATTTATTATGTTCTATATGAGAGGCATTTATATAAGTATTATATGATGATACAAACATTTTCAACCTCCCATACTTTTATTTAGTTTCATTTTAGCATTATTTTTATAAAAAACTTATATAATAAGAAAATTTAATAAGGAATCAAAATTATGGATGCAAATATAGTTATTGTAGAAGATGAAGAAGATTTACTAGAACTTTTGGAATACAATTTACAAAAAGAGGGTTATGAAACTATTGGCTTTTTAAATACTAAGACAGTTGTGCAGATTTTAGAAGAAGAGAATATTGACTTATTGATTATGGATAGAAATCTTCCTGGAGTGGAGGGAAGTGAATTTGTTGGTGAATTGCGTGAAGATGGTGTGAGTGTACCTGTTATATTTTTAAGCGCAAAAGATGCAGATGAGGATATAGAGGAAGGCTTTTTAAGAGGTGGAGATGACTACATTACAAAACCTTTTAATATGAAAGAGTTACTTTTGCGTGTTAAATCTATACTAAAACGCACTTCAAACAAATGCACTACTGAAATATTATCTCATAGAGATTTACTGCTTGACAATACTGGTAGAACGCTGAGTGTAGCAGGAAAAAATGTAGATATTACAAAACTTGAATTTGATTTACTCTGTGAATTTATAAAAAATAAACATAATGTACTTGAGCGAGATTATCTGCTTGATAGTGTTTGGGGCGATAGTGAAAACTACCAGTATAAAACAGTCAATGTAGCCATTAATAGACTTAAAGAGAAGATAGATCCAGATAAAACAAAAGAGTATATCCAGACTGTGCGAGGGGTAGGTTACAAACTTTGTTAACCTAAATCTTTGATTGTACGGTAACTTTTTTTGCTTCAAACATCTCTATGGCTTTTTGTATCATTGGCTCTTTTGTGATGTCATCACCATTGATTTCATCAACAACTGAAGGCTCATTACAACCTGCAACACATGATGCTCCTCCACCTATTTCAATATCGCCAAGTGTTGAACCACTTTGATCTCCTGAAATATTTTTTTCTACTATTTTTGCTTTTTCTACTTTTTCTTCAGAGCAGGCAACACCTTTAATTTTTGTCTCAAAACTAAACACCTCGCGTACAAGTTGTTTTATGACAGAGTAGCCATGTTTGAGCGCTTTTTTACAGCTTTCATCTGCACAACTCTCCCATGTAAGTGTATTGTCTGCAAATGAAACATAGTGGATGTTGTTTTTAAAACACTCTCCTAGTTCATAATTTCTATCTTGAATTTTTGCTATGAGTTTTTCAAATTTTTCTAATCCATCATGGGTAGGTGTAATCTCTTGTAGTGGATGTATCTTTTCTACTTTTGGAATAGTCTCATTTACATCTGGTATATTTGCTTCTATTTTGATGCTAGTAGGTGTAATATCTTTTTGAAAGGACTCTATCATCTGGTCAATTTCACGGATTTTAAGTGCTTCTATCATTTTGAAAAATATCATAGAGAGTACAAAGGAGCCATCTGCGTTTATACTAAAGAGGTATTTGGAGTCGCTTAAAATTCTAAAAAATCTGTCAAGTACCAAAGTGGAGAAGAGGGCATCTTGATTGTACATTTTCTCTTTAAGGTAGGCAATAAGCTCATCGACAACCATTTCACTCTCATAATCTTCCAATATTTTAGTATATTCAACAAGTTTTGCATAATCTTTTGCAAAAACAGCATCAAAAAGTTCACTAATAAATTTTGGATCAACAAGTCCGAGCATATCTGTAACTGTGGCAACATCTACATGATTTTTAGAGTATATAATGGCTTGGTCAAGTAGAGTAAGGGTATCGCGAAGACTTCCTTTTCCACTACGAGCTAAAATCTCTAAAGCAGGAATTTCATACTCAATCTCTTCAAGCTGTAAAATATGGGCAATATGTTCGACTATTTTATTTGTTGCTATACTTTTAAATCTAAAGTGCTGGGTACGACTTAAAATTGTCGCTGGAAGTTTAAGGGGGTCTGTTGTAGCTAAAATAAATTTTACATATTCAGGTGGCTCTTCAAGCGTTTTAAGCAAGGCATTAAAAGCTTCTTTTGTAAGCATATGGACTTCATCAATGATGAAGATTTTGTAGCGTGCAACAGCTGGTTTATACTTTGTTTGCTCTATCAGGTCACGGATATCGTCGATTTTTCGGTTACTAGCACCGTCTATTTCAATGATGTCCATATGACGATTCTCTTTTGCCATAACGCAGTTAGAACATTTATCGCAAGGTAAGTGGCTTACCCCCTCTTCACAGATGAGTGCCTTTGCAAAAATACGAGCAGTAGAGGTTTTTCCACTTCCTCGAAGTCCTGAAAAAAGGTAGGCATGAGAGAGCCT
>JALSWC010000100.1 GCA_027060825.1 Sulfurimonas sp. | reverse complement strand
ATCAAGCATATCGTTCATTGGTTTATACTCACCAACAAAACCAAACGCAGCATCATCAGCTATAGTATGCACACCTTGTGCAGTATGAGAAGTCATAAAACCATCTTGATTTACAATAGCAGGAAGTCTTACATCATGATCTTCACTTACTTTAAATGCAATAAAGTTTAAATCATACGCCTCTTGAGGGTTGTAAGCATCAAACTGAATCCAACCACTATCACGAACCATATACATATCTGAGTGGTCACCATTTACATTTAGTGGCGCAGCTAATGCACGGTTTACAAGATTGAGTACAATTGGAAGACGCATACCAGATGCTTGGTAAAGTGTCTCAGCCATAAGAGCAAGACCTTGAGAAGCAGTTGCAGTAGCAACACGCCCACCAGCAGCAGCAGCACCAATACATCCTGACATTGCAGCATGTTCAGACTCAACCATTACAAATTCACCCTCTACATAATTGTCGGCTTTGAATTTTGCAAATCCTTCAACAATTCCTGTAGATGGGGTAATAGGATACGCAGAAACAACATCTACTTGAGCTTGTCTCAGTGCTTGTGCAGCTGCAAAGTTACCATCCCACACCTCAATATCTTTTAATTCCATTTTATCAAATGCCATCTATTTCTCCTTCTCTTCTTTGCTCGGCCATTGAGCAATTTCTATCTCTTCATCTGCTTTTTCAGGGAACATAAGAAGTGATTTTGGATTTGTTGGACAAACCTCAACACAGATACCACACCCTTTACAGTGATCCATATCTACCCCAATCATTTTCTTATCTCTTGAAATAATTGAAATATCTGGACAATAAACCCAGCAAAATTGACAATCAATACAGTAATCTTTGTTAAAAACTGGTTTCTCAATTCTCCAATCAGCTACGGATGCACTAAATGAACTATTTTGTGTATAGTTACGGTCTTCTTGAAGAGTTCCAGCAATATCGCCTGCTTCACCCTCAAATGTACGAAGCATTGCTCCGATTTCAAATTCGTCCCAACCTGTATTTGCCATCATCAGCTCCTTATTTCACTTCGTCATATGCGCGTTGGATTGCAAGCATATTTGCATCAACAATTTTTTGAGGTAATTTAGCAAGAATTCTTTTCATATTTTCTTTAAAAAATTCTATGTCATACATCTCAGATATTTTCATAAATGCACCAAGCATTGGTGTATTTGGAATAGCACGACCAATAGTCTCTTGTGCAATTTTAATACAATCTACCGTATAAACTGTTTTCCCTTCCAATTTTGGTTGAGAAGCTATAAGCTCTTGCGTACTTAAATGCGTTGTAATGATATAAACAGTATTTTCTTTATCATTTACAGTAACATCAGAAGTATAAACTAAAGCAGGGTCAATTACAAATATATAATCCGGCTCCATATACTTTTCATGATTCATAATTGCTTTATCATCAACACGGTTGAATGCAGTCATTGCAGCCCCACGCTTTGCAGATCCATAAAATGCAAATGCTTGTACATGTTTACCAGTTGTTGAAATAACATCTGCTAAACCTTTAGCACCTGTTACAGCACCTTGACCCGCACGGCTATGCCATCTAATTTCTAGCATAAATTCTCCTTCAATTTTTCAAGAAACTTTAATTAAAATATTTAAGTCCATTTGGTTGTATTTTAGGCAACTGGCACTTAAATATAGCTTGATATTATAACTAAGGGGAACATCTCACAAGAAAGTGTGAAGTTTTTATACTCTTTAAAGTGAAAAATTAAGTATAAATCTGATAAAATTTATCAAAGGTACAACTAGTGCTTATGATGCCAATCTTAAAAATTTCTCCTCTTGCTCTTTTAACCACAAAAGATATTCACTCTTTAGTAGATTTTGAATCTGACAAAATCTTGATTAATAAATTTAGTCTCAAGTCACCTACAATATTAGAGATACAAAAACACAAACTTGATTTATATGCTGTCTATGCTACAAACCAACCCTATTATCTAAAAAAAAATCATATTAAATACCACCTCTTCTCTCCTGCTCATTATGGGTTAGATTTCTATGGCGACATGCTCTTTACCTCACAACATGAAGTAAACAAGCATTTTAACAGAACTATCCACTTTATGGATGCTTCCAAAAAGGGTAGTTAGTGATGTTAAAAATTAAAATATATTTTATCAGTTTTGGATTGTTATACTCCTCTTTAAATGCTATGGATATGCTAATTATCTAGGCACAAAGTACACTTAAATTTTGGTATAATACCAAACAAAAAGTAAGTTTTGGGGTGCAGTATAGATATACCTTTTATGAGTTAGGGAGTAAAAGTTATCAATGGGGGAATATTTATAGTGTCAAATATAATTTTTAAAGGGGTATCATGTTTAAACATTTCATTATAATTTCATCTACTTTCGTTTTATTGTTGGCAAATGAGCCTATTAGTCCGATTCCACAAACTGTGAAGTATAATCAAGCAAAAGCACTCCTTGGAAAGAGACTCTTTTATGACACTCTCTTGTCAAAAGACAATACTGTTGCCTGTGTTGTCTGCCATAATCTTAGTAGCGGTGGTGCAGATGCACGAAAAGTATCTCAGGGAGTATATGGACGACTTGGAAATATTCAATCACCAACCGTTTACAACGCGAGATATAACTTTAAACAGTTCTGGAATGGTCGTGCTAACAACCTTAAAGAGCAAGCAAAAGAAGCACTTGAAAATCCAAATGAGCATGACATGAACCCTCAACTTATAGAACAACGACTCAATGCTTCAACGAGTTATAAAAAACTCTTTTATAAAGTATATCATACAAAAAAAATCACTTTTAATGAGACTATTGATGCTATTAGTGAGTTTGAAAAGGCACTTATAACACCAAATGCAAAGTTTGACAAATATTTAAGAGGTGAATCCTCTCTGAACCACCAAGAGAAAGATGGCTATATACTTTTTAAACAGTATGGATGTATCACTTGCCACAATGGCATAAATATTGGTGGAAACTCTTTTCAAAAAATGGGTACATTTTTTCCTTATAAAACAAAGGCAAGCTATCCAGATAGAGCTGAGATTTTAAAAAATAAAAAGTATCATAATGTTTTTAAAGTGCCAACACTCAGAAATATTGCTTTAACTTCTCCCTATTTCCATGATGGCAGTAGCAAAACACTCCTTCAAGCAGTCAAAAAAATGGCATACTACAATCTTGGAATTGATATACCTGATGATGATGCACAAAAAATTGTCGCTTTTTTAAAAACTCTAACTGGTGAAAAACCAAAAATAGTGGAGGCTCCCTAATGTTTTTTAAAAAACCAGCTATAGTTCTTATACTTTTTGGTCTTCTCACTTTTGGTTCACTAAGCTACTTTTACTTTGCCCAACGCTATTTTATGAGTAACCAGCGTGAATTTTTAATACACATAAATAACCTAAACAACTACAAGAGTAATTTAACGACTCAAGTCTTAAAAAACTCTCTTTATGCATATAACTCTCAAGACAAACTTGCTTCTGATTATGATGGAGTACAAAACGAGTTACAACAACTCCAAAATAGTAAAATTTTAAACACTCAATCGTACACAAGCATAAAAGAGAGTATAAATAGCGTTTTACAACCTCAAATCAATAAATTTCTAATAAAAATACAAAATTTTTTACTCTTAAATTCTGCAGTAAAAAATTCCATAGTTTTTTTATCTTCTTTTATTTATAATGCATCTTATATACAAAAAAAAGAACCTAAACTCTACATTCAATCAATAAAAATTTTAGATGCATTTGAAGAGACTAGAAAAATACAAGATTTGGATTACTTAGATAAAATAGACTACCTACTACAGAGTAACTCCAAAAATAAAAAAACAAAACGCTTTATAAAAACATTCAACCTACATACATCTTATTTAATAAAAAAATTACCCCCCTTTATTCAAGTCACCCAGAATATTCTAGCAAATAATGTAGATAACACTCTACATAAAATAAAAAAAGAGTTTAACAAAACTACGCTTCATGATTTTGCATTTTTTAATAGATTTGCCTTTGTAGTCGTTGTAGTCCTTTTTCTCTATCTTTTACTTGCTCTTTATCTCTTTATGCAATACAAAAAAGCAAATAAATCTCTGCAATACTCTTTAAGTCATGACACACTTACAGGTGTTTATGACAGAAGTTCTTTAATGAAAGATACAGCAGAAAATGGGGCAGTTATTATGCTTATAAATATTGATGCCTTTAAAGAGATTAATGATGTTTATGGAAATAATTTTGGAAATAGAGTCCTTATAAAATTAACAGAGAGATTAAAAGAGTATTTCAATGATTTTTCTGTACCCAAAGTATATAGAGTTGGTGGAGATGAATTTGCAACGCTCTTTATAAATAAATCAGCCAAAGAGGTAATGAAAATTGGAAAAATTTTAGAAGAATCCATTAAAGATGAAAATTTTCAAATAGATAATATCCACATTAATCTCTCTGTTAGTATAGCCATCAGTAGCGTTGCACCTCTCCTTGAAAATGCAGATTTGGCACTTAAAGTTGTGAAAAAAGATATGAATAGGCGTATTATAGAGTATAAAGAAGAGCTTAGCGTAAAAAAAGAGTGGAAGAAAAATATAGAAGTTGTAAATATGGTAAAATCTGCTCTTAAAGAAGATAGAATTGTTCCATATTTCCAAGGTATAGTGAATCTGCAAAATATGAAAATTGAAAAGTATGAATCCCTTGTAAGGTTAATTTTACCATCGGGTGAAGTCCTCTCTCCCTACGCTTTTTTAGATGTTGTAAGTAAAACACATTACTATTATGATATTACAAAAGTAATGATACAAAAGAGTATTGAAGTTGCAAAAGTACACCCACAACAGAGATTTTCTATTAATTTTTCTATGAAAGATATAATAAATGAAAATATTATTAATACTCTTTTTAAACTCTTTGACGCAGACAGAGAGACAGCAAAGAGAATTGATATTGAGCTACTTGAAACTGAAATGGTTGCAGTTGAAGATAAACGCATTAGTGAATTTATTCAAAAGGTACATAGCTATGGTTCTAAAATTCTTATAGATGACTTTGGAACAGGTTACTCCAATTTCGCTTATTTATCAGATTTAGATGTCGATATACTTAAAATCGATGCTTCTATAATAAAAGAGATAACATCTGATCCAAAGAAATTACATATTACACGATCAATTCATAACTTTACTTTAGGAATGAATATGCAAAATGTTGCGGAATTTGTTGAGACAAAAGAGACAGCACTCCTCCTAAAAGAGATAGGGATTGAGTATGCACAAGGGTATCTTTTCTGTAAACCACAAGCAACACCTCAACTAGAGAATAGTGTTACTCTATAAATAGACTTCTTTTAAAGAGAGACTTGATGACTAGATAACTCCCTAAGAGATTCTCTCTCTTAGAAATAAAACAGCTTTTAAAGAGTCTTCAAGTAAAATATTGCACTCTTTGGCAAGTTCTTCTCGTGTACCATACCCATCAAGAACACCTATGGCATTGACACCTGCATTTTTTGCAGCAAGGAGATCCATAGTTGTATCCCCTACCATCCAAACCTCTTCATTCTCTGCATTTAATCGCTCTAAAGCTTTTAAAATAGGCTCTGCATTTGGTTTTGGTTCTACTACATCTTCTCTACCAATAAGCACAGAAAATTTATCCATCAAACCAAAATGTTCCATTAAAACACGAGAATATTTTCCTGTTTTTGTTGTTACAATACCAAGAGTTGCAAATTCATGAGCAATTTCTACTGCCTCTTTAGCATTTTCAAGCAATACTGTTTTTTGTGTCGATATTTTTCTATAATGCTCTTTATATGCCTCTACAAAATCCCATACTCTCTCTTTACTAACTCCTAATCCAGCGTACATCACATCAAGAGGATGCCCTACCAATGCTTTGATTGCTTCATCTGTTGGATGAGGATAATTAAAAACATCAAAAGAGTTGTGAAAACTCTCTAAAATTGCCTCTGTTGAGTCTATCAGCGTTCCATCTAAATCAAAAAGTATTATCATTTTTTTATTTCTCCCATTGAATGTAATTATGCCATATCCCACTTAGAGCAGGCTCAACATATTTTATTTTTTTATTCACAGCAGTAATAGAGTTTGGAATGTATAAAAATAGATAAGGGTTATCATCTACTATCATCTTAAACATCTTCTGCCACATCTGCCCTAATTTTTTTCTATTTATCACTTTTTGTGACTTTGCTATGAGCTTATCAAGTTTTTTATTATGGTAGCCTACAAGATTAAAACCTCCAGCTTTATCACTAGCACTATCCCAAAAAACATAAGGGTCAGGTGTAGGAGAGAGT
>JALSWC010000099.1 GCA_027060825.1 Sulfurimonas sp. | reverse complement strand
ATATTCTTCATCTATAATAAATGGTTTATAAATGGTGTTTGCATTTGAGTTATCAAATATATAAAAAGATTTTAGCTCTTTAAAGTAACTATTCTCTATTGTAACTAAAGATTTATCAGTGTATTTAAAAATCTTCTTATCTAAAGTTTTTACCGAAGTTAATATAGAATTTGTATCTAATAAAAACTCCTGATAAGCTTCTTTTAAAATATTGCTACCGACTAACGGTGTATTAGCTCTATAAAGTATGATATTATTTTGTCTATTTTTTATAATATCTCTTATCTTTTCTAAAATATCAGAAGAGTTTATCATTAATCTACTATCAAAATAAAACTCAACTTTATTTCTTTTGGCAATCAAAGATATCTCTTGTGAGTCTGTAATAATTAAAATATTATCAGTTATCTCTTTTGCAGTATTTATAGCTCTTTGTATTAAAGTAATGCCATTAAGTTTTTTTATCAATTGATCAGGCATAACTGCATTTTTCTTAATGGCTGGGATTACTAAAAGAGCATTTTTCATTTATTTTAACTCTTCCAATACTTCTTTTGTTGATTTTAACATATATTCAAAATCATCATCACTCATCATGTGATGAAAAGGAAATGAAACCATATTATCAAATAAATCCTCTGCGTTTGGACAATCAGCTTTTCCAAATCCTAATTTCTTATAAAAATCATATCTATTTAAAGGATAATATTGCACTACACATTGAATAAGCTTTTCTTCACTCATCTTTTGCATAAATTCATCTCGTTTATTATTATTTACATAAGCAACTAAAAGATGATAATTATGTTCTATAGTATTTACTTTGTGGAACGATAAGATATTAGAAAACTCAAGTTCATTTATAAATCTTATTGCTCTTACTCTTTTTTGAGCATTAATCTCATCAAGTCTATCTAAAAGTTTTGTTCCTAAAGCACACTCTACTTCACCTAGACAATAATTATTTGGCATAAGATATTCATCATTTAACATAGGCAAATCAACATTTCCCATCGCAGGAGTCCAATAATTCGGTCTTTCAATCTCCCAACCACAATGACCATTATGTCTAAGCATAGGAATTATATTTGCAAATTTTTTATCTTTTACGACAAGCATACCACCTTCACCAAGTGTTGTCATATTTTTATGAGAATGAAAAGAAAATACTCCAAAATCTCCAAATGTTCCAGCTTTTTCCCCATCTATCTGCGTTCCCATAGCTTGTGCTACATCTTCGATAAGTAAAAGGTTGTTTTCTTTACAAAAGTTAGCAATCTCTTTAATGTCTGGAATTATAAAACCATACAAGTGTACAACTACTACAGCTTTTGTATTTGGAGTGATACATTTTTTAATAGTATCTAAGCTTATTACTCGAGTCTCTTTGTCTATATCTGTCCATATAGGAATAGCTCCTTTTTTTATAAAAGGATAAGCCGAAGCTGTAAAGGTATGAGAAGGACAAATAAACTCATCTCCATCTTTAAACTGACAAAGTTGTGCTGACATCTCTAAAGCTGCTGTTGCATTATTTACGGCAAAACAATATTCACTCCCAATAAACTCACCAAATTTCTCTTGAAATTCATTTTGATATTTACCTTGTGTTAAGGGAACTGCATTTTCAACAGCTTCCAAAATAACATCTTTTTCTTCTTGTGTATATTTATGAGCTCTTCCACTAAACGGGATTTTAAAATTCATCTTCTTTTTTTCCTTTTGCAAATACAACAACAAAGTCTGTTGTATTTAAACTTATATGC
>JALSWC010000098.1 GCA_027060825.1 Sulfurimonas sp. | reverse complement strand
GCTCCAGTAGCGACAGAAGCAGCAGCTGAGTAATAGCAATAGCTATAATTTGAAGGAAGACAAATGTTCAATAAAATAATTTTAGTTGGTAACTTAACACGCGATATCGAGCTTAGATACTCTCAAGCAGGATTAGGCATTGCAAAAACTGCAATCGCTACAAGCCGTAAATTCACTAGCAATGGTGAGAAGAAAGAGGAAGTATGTTTTGTAGATATTACCTTCTTTGGAAGAAGTGCAGAAGTTGCAAACCAATACCTTAGAAAAGGAAGCAAAATCCTAGTTGAGGGAAGATTAAATTTTGAACAATGGGTTGACCAAAATGGACAAAAAAGATCAAAACATTCTGTTATTGTAGAGACTATGCAGATGCTAGACTCAAAAGGTGATAACCAACAAGGTGGTGGCTACAATGCTCCTGCTCAAAATGGTGGCTATAACGCTCCACAACAAGGTCAAGCACAAAGCTATCAACAGCCGATGCAACAACCTCAAACACAGCAACAGCCACAACAGAGTTATCAACAACCTAGCTACAATAATAATCAAGCACAGGAGCAAAGTCGTGAAATGCCAAGCGTAGCAGCGATTCCTGAGATTGATATAGATGAAGATGAAATTCCATTTTAGACAAAAAAAGATATAAAAGGTAATAACATGTCAGAAAAAAGAAAATACAAAAAAAGATATTGTAAATACTGTGAAGCAAAAGTTGACTTCATGGATTATAAAGAAGTAGCAAGCTTGCGTTTCTCACTTTCAGAGAGATATAAAATTATGCCTCGTCGTTTGACTGGTAACTGTAAGCGTCACCAAGATATGATTACAGTAGTTATTAAACGCGCTCGTGCAGCAGCTTTAGTTCCATATACTGTAACTCGTAAACAAGTTGTAACTGCACCATTTGAAAACTTAAGATAAGTTTTTTAAAGTCCTACTCTGTAGGACTTAAGCACACTATCCTACCTCAAAAAAACTAAACAACATTTTAAAATTTCTTATTTAAAATATGATAAAATAAGAAGACAAAAGAAGAGCTATACATCTAAACTTCCTTTTAGTTGGCTTTTATGCAAGATATTGGATTGAAAATGATACAAAATATACAACTAAATAAAATAGAACAAGAATTACTCAAAGAACGCCTTAAAATAGAGTGGACATACAGGTCTAATGCCATAGAGGGTAACACTATATCATTGGGAGATACTGCTTTTATAATTGAGCATGGCTTGACAGTAAAAGGTAAATCTATAGTAGAACATACAGAGGTATTGGGTCATGCAAGGGCTATAGATTTAATATATGAGATGTTATCTAAAGATATTATTACTCAAGAAGATATATTTTTATTGCATAAAGCAGTGCAAAGTAATATAGTGATAGATATAGAGTGTCCCATAGGAGCTTATAAAGTAGTACAAAATGCAAGATATGTAAATATTGATGGAAAATTAGTTCATAAATACTACCCACATCAAAACGATACAGCTTATCTTATGAATTTATGGTTTAAAGAGTTTTGTGATATTTCAAAAAAATTATCTTTTGATGATGCTATTCACAGCTATACTGCTATGCATCTAAGTTTTACAGCTATTCATCCATTTTTTGATGGCAATGGTAGATTGGCACGACTTATATCAAACTTACCACTTTTGAAAAATGGTTTTTTACCACTTATTATCAATAATGAAAACAGACAAGAGTATATAGCACTTTTAGCTAACTATAATCTAAAAGCAAAAGAACTAAATAGTAGAAGTAAGCATATAATAGAAAAAAATGATGAGTACTATAAACTTTATGACTTTTTTAAGTCAGAATATAAAAATTCGCAAAAACTTTTAGACGAAATTTCAAAAGATCTGACATCACTGTAACCTTTCAAACGCAACATTCGAGATATTACGCTCACTTGTATCAAACTCAATCCCAACTATAAAAATAGGCAAAGCAGTATCTACATATTTTTGATGGTACTGTTTCTCTTTGATTTGAGCAAGAGCATCACTTCCATCTACTTTAAACTCTATAATGATGATAGAGTTAGGCATCTTTATGGTTAAATCTATCCGTCCTTTATTTGTGACATCTTCACCAACAAGTTCAAAACCTAAAGCTTTCATATAAGCATAAAAAACAGAAACATAATAGCCTTCATACTCATACATTTTATTTTTAGTAAAAAGGTTATAGGGGATAGAGGCGAAGAGAGATTTGAAATTGATTTCAAATGTAGTAAAGTCTTGATTGAAAAGTGCTTTTTTTATGCTGTTCGTCGGTGAAACACTATTGGGATTTTTAGTCATAAACTCTGCAATACTTCCCATAAGAGATTGTCTCACTTCTTGATTTGGAATAGCAAGATGATACTCAATACTATCAAAAATAGTCTCTGTATGTGTTATGGTCAAGTACCCCGTCTGCCACATTAAAGTCTCTAGCTCAATGTAATCTACATCGAAGCTATTGAGCATTCTTTCATCTTTCACAATGTTTTCTAAATTAGGTAAGAAGTAGTTATTTTTTTCAATTATTTTTAAGAGAAAAGTAGGTGTTGCTGTAGAGAACCAATAATTTCTATAAGCAAACTCATTGGAGATAAAAAGGAGTATATCAAAAGGGTTATAGACACCTTCACCTAAAAACTTATAGCCGTTATACCACTTTTTAATTTTCGCAAAATCTTCTCCTTTTAAATGCTCTGCAAAAACTGTTTCAACATCGTTTTGGGTATAACCACAAATGGTTGCATATTTAGGAGTAAGGGTTATATCGTCTATATTGTTTAAGCCACTAAAAAGAGAGACTTTAGAAAACTTAGAAACACCCGTGATAAAGACAAACTTGAGGTACTCATCAGCACCTTTAATAACGGAGTAAAAGTTTTTTAACTCCTCTCGCATTATCCTTGCAACTTTGGTGTTTTCAATGTTATCGAGTATAGGTTTATCATACTCATCTATGAGGATAACTACTTTTTTATTGTATTTTTGGAAGGATTGGTAGATGAGTTCTTCAAAACACCCACTACTTGTTATTTTTTCATCACACCCTATACCTAATTGGAGTTGATTCAATTTGAATATCTCATACACTCTTTTATGAAAAGATTTCTTAGAGCTAAAATCACCACTATTAAAAGAGATACGAATAATGGGATATTTAGAAAATTCATAGCCATTTTCATAAATACTTAAACCTTTAAAAACCTCTTTATCTCCATCAAAAATTGTTCTCAGAGTATCAAGAAATAAAGACTTTCCAAATCTTCGAGGTCGAGAAAGAAAGTAGTATTTTCCAGTTTCAATGAGTTCTTGGGCTATTGCAGTTTTATCCACATAAATATAATGCTCTTCTAAGATTTCTTTTAATGTTGAGATACCTATTGGTAGCTTTTTAAGTTTCATAACTGCTCCTACTTTTACTATATTATATCAAAACTATTGTAGATTATAAAATCTGCTCAAATGTGGTGAAACTTGACATTTTGATGGCAATGGTAGATTGGCACGATTTATATCAAACTTACCACTTTTGCAAGAAGTCTAATACAGATGATAAAAAATCAGGATATAATTCTATAAAAAAGAGACATCATGAAACTAGCACTTTTTCTCTCTCTACTTCTTTTCACCTCTCTAAACGCAATAGCAACTACAGATTTTTCTTTAATTATTCACAAACCATTTGACTCAGCTCTTTTTGATGTTACTGAAGATTATGACCATACAATAAGTGCTGTTGGATTTACAAAAAGCTACAAGCCAACAAAACAAAATCATTGCACTTACTATAATGCTTTCGATTATCTTGCATCTGTTTCAAACAAATATGGTTACAGAATGCATCTTATAAAAATAAATAAACAAGCAAAAGTGCTTCTTAGCAAAAATATTCCACTTAAAGAGTTTAACATAGCAGTAGCCCTGCAGAAAACACCGACAAACGGCTATTTCATCGGTGGATATAGTATGAACGGTAAACTCCTTCTTGTGAAGCTTGATGCAAATGGGAACCTTCTCTATTTCAAAAAATTTGGTACAAAAAATTTCAATAAAATGAACACACTCACACAACTAAGAGATGGAGGTGTTCTTGCAGTAGGCTATTCCGTAACTTCAAGAGATGCCCATGACAATATATTTAGAATGGGTTTGGGCGGCGATGATATTTTCATCACACGCTTTTCAAAAGATGGACGAATACTCTGGAGTAAAAAGTATGGAACTATACATGATGACAGGGGCATTAGTGCAGTAGAGGCAAATGATGGTTCCATCCTTGTTTTAAGCACAACTAAGTATGATAATTACAAAAATATTACACTTATGCGTCTAAATCAAAATGGCGACACAATTTGGTTAAAGCATTTTGATGGCACAAAACTTATTCAAGCAAATAAAATCATAAAGCTTAGAAATGGAAATTTTCTTGTAGCTTTAGCTATATACGATGATTTTGGTAAGGCACAAGTTCGTCTTATTCAATTTGATTTATATAAAAATATCATTTATGATAAAACAATTTCCACAAATTACTCAACTGTTTTAAATGACATAGCAGAGTTCTCAAATGGTAAGATTATTGGTGTTGGATATGTCAAAGATAAGTTCAATACAGATGGAGTAGCAATGATTTTTGGTTCAGATTTAGAACTACTTACACAAGAACATTATGGAGATAAAAATTATGATACTTTTAACGCACTCCATATCTTGCACAATTCGCAAGTAGTAGCAGTCGGTGTGCATACGGACAACAACTCCCAAGAAGAGAATATGTGGATAGTAAAGTTAAATAAAGATGCCACTATGGCACAAATATCACTCTCTAACAACAGTTTTTACAAAGAGTTATGTAAGCTTTTTCAAAATGAAATAAAAGAAAAGAAACTTTCAATAAAAAGAGATTTAACCATCACACTTACAGATAAAAATCTCTACTTTAAAGTAGGTGCTTATAAATTAACACAAAAGCAAAAAAACTTTTTAAAGACCTTCAGTAAAAAACTTCTCCCTTTTCTAAAATCGCATCAAAACAGAGTAGCACTTTTAGAGATAATTGGACATACTTCAAGTGAATGGCAAAAAAATAATTTTAAGGAGCGTTACCTTAAAAATGAAAATCTTTCTCTCAAAAGAGCATATAAAACACTAAAATTTATCTTTATGCAACAAGGAAGCAAAATGCAACACTATCTCACAACTATTTTAAAAGGGAGTGGAATAAGCTACAAAGGTAAAATTATGCTAAATGCAAAAGAAGATAAAGCAAAATCAAGAAGAGTAAGTTTTAAAATCTTACTCAAATAACTCTTTTGTTTGACGAAATGAGAGTCTCGTTTTATCTTGTATAAGTTTTTTATAGAGTTTAAATTTTGCTTTTTCTAATGCTTCATCATCATAATTAAACTCACTTTTTATTACCTCAGCATCAAGACCTGCTGTGTCCATAGCAAAAAGTTTAAGCTCTTTTTTTGTAAGCTTTGCTTTTAGAACACTATATAAATCTTTATCATCTTCCATTAAATCCAAACTATCCATCTTACAAAATTCTGCAAGTTTTTCTCTAAAGTTGTTCTCATCGTGGTACTGTCTCCACACTGTATTTTTTAACATATTTATCCTTCTATTTTTTCTAAAATCAAAGAGAGATTTTTCTCTTTGATAATGATGTTTGCTTCACGCTCTAAAATCTCTCTTGCACAAAAAGCAACACGAGTCCCTGCATGAGCAAACATACTCAAATCATTTGCACCATCACCACAAACAAGTGTCTCTTCTTTGCTTACACCTAAAACATTTTGCAAACGGACAAGCATATCGCCTTTTGAGAAATTAAACATCATATCTCCACCGACAAGCCCCGTGAGCTTTCCATCTTTTTCATGTAAGACATTTGAAAAGTCTGCATCATAGCCTAAAATATCTTTTGCATAAGAAGTAGCAGTACGAAAACCTCCACTAAAACAAACAACTGTCATACCTCTACTTTTAAGTGCAGAAATTGTCTCTTTTGCTCCAGCCATATAGGGTAAAGAGTGAGAAATTTTTTCAACTACTGAATAATCAAGCCCTTTTAAAAGCCCTACTCTTTTTTGTAAAGACTCAAAAAAATCAAGTCTCCCACTCATTGCCTCTTCAGTAATACGAGCAACCTCCTCCCCTATTCCAAGCTCCTCAGCAAAGAAGTCAATAGTTTCCCCATCCATTAATGTAGAATCAAAGTCAAATACCGCAAGTTTTAGCATAAATTTTCTCTCTTTTGTATATAATGTCGAAATTATAGCGAAATAGGAATTTTTTTGTTTGATACACTGATAAACAAGTTAAAAAACGGTACATA
>JALSWC010000097.1 GCA_027060825.1 Sulfurimonas sp. | reverse complement strand
CTGTCATATAGGTTGTATCTATAACACCATTCGTTGTTGCTTGTAGGTTTGTTAGTGAGTAGTTTGGAAAAAGTGTTTGAGCCTCTTGAAGAGAGAGTGGAGTTTTTACACCCATTTATAATGCACATTTATGCATAATATTACTCCAGTTGTAATCAAAATGCTTTTTGACATACTCTCTATGATGAGGTACACTACATTTGGAACAGTCTTGGTGAATTTTGTCTCCATAAACACCTTGTTTGCCATCTTTTGAGTCAATATTACAAAAACTATACTGTGTTTTTTTTTCTATTTTTTGTATGCCTGTATCAGAGTATCGAAAATTTGGGCATGAACAGAGGTAACAATTAAGAGACTCCATATCATGACACTTTTTATTTTTTGCATAAAGTGGACAGAAATCTTTCTCTTCTATTTTCATATTTTCAAAGTCAAAGTAGTCAATAATTTGCTCTTTTGTGTAGTTTTGTGCAAGGAGTTTATCTACTATTTTTTTATGTTTTTCGGCATGATTTTGAACCCATTGAGTGTATCCCAAGTATTTCCCTTTTTTGCTATTTTTTAAAATTATAGCAGTAAAAGTTTATGCTATAATTAGCCCAGAACTTTAATAGAATTATGGTGAAAATCCTAAGCTCTCCCGGAACTGTAAGCCATCTCCGTATGGGGTATTGTAAGCCAGATCTTTTAAAGTAAAAAATTGAAGTAGAGTAACGGGTTATTATCTACTTACAAAAGGAAATATATGCATATTGAACCAGGTGTAGTGAGTGGTGCAAAAATGTTTCTTAGTTATGGAACAGGTGCCGTAGTTTTAGGTGCAACAGTAAAAGTTGCTTTAGATAATATAAAAGAGAATGGTGTTGTTTCGTTAATACTTAAGAGTATTATTGCAGCCTCTATTGTCTTTTTTTGTTTTGAGGTTTTACCACACTATCCAATAGGCGTAAGTGAGGTACATCTTATTTTAGGAACAACTATCTTTTTGGTATTTGGAATTGCACCTGCGGCTATTGGTTTGGCACTTGGGTTACTTGTTCAAGGACTCTTTTTTGCTCCATTTGATTTACCACAGTATGGCATCAATGTAACAACACTTCTTGCAAGTATGTTTGCCTTAAATATGGCAGCAAAAAAAGTTATACCTCAAGGTGTAGCGTATAAAGATATAACATATACACAACTGTTGAAACTATCTGTTATTTGGGAAGGTGCTATTGTTGCATGGGTTGCTTTTTGGGCGTTATATGGACAAGGATTTAGTGCTGAAAATATTCACAATGTTCTTACTTTTGGTGCAGCATATATGTCTGTAATTATCTTAGAACCACTTGTAGATGTAGCAGTTTTAGCAGCTGTAAAAGCCTACAATAAAACAAATGAGTGTAACTTCTTGTTTGATAAAAGACTTTGTGCAGCGTAAAATTGCTCGTAAAAAACTAGAGGCTTTTAAAGCCCTAGTTTTTTTATTTCTACTTCAATACTTGCTCTAAATATTTCTCTTACTTCCTCTTGTTCTATAAGATTAAATTTTTCATCTTGCGTAAATGACGCAACAATCCTTGCATCACAATACTCACCAACTTCCTCACAAATCTCTTTCATATCGTTGTCATAGTGATTTCCACTGACAAGTAATATTGGAACTATCTGTACTTTTGCTTTTTTATCTCCAGCTGTAAGTTTAAGAATATCTCGTTTTATGGCATCTTTTATGGCAAAGAATGGAAACTCTCCCTCAAGAGAACAGGTGAGATTTTTCTCAT
>JALSWC010000096.1 GCA_027060825.1 Sulfurimonas sp. | reverse complement strand
GACAAGTATTACATATAGTAACCATTGTTAGACCTTGTTTCTCTGCATAGGCAATATTTCTAGCGTTTAAAACAAGAGATAAAAACTCATCGTAATCTTGAAGATGAGAAGCTCCACAACATGAAGCTTCAGTAAGCTCTACTAGCTCAATTCCAAGTTTTTCAGCTACTGCCATAGTTGACATCATTTGTTCTGGAGTACTCTGTTTTGCAGTACATCCAGTAAAAAGTGCATATTTTAATTTTTTCATTTATAAACTCCTAGAACTTTGCAGTTGATGATGATTTTACAAGTTTTTTAATTTCATCAAGATTGTCTGATTTAGTAATGCCCCATGGTGGAACAATTTTTCCTTTAGAAAACATTCTCAGTGCGACTGGAATATGTTTTACTATTGATGGACCCTCAGAGTAGAGTACTAAACCACCTTCATCAAGGACACCATTTTTTACAATAGAATTTTTAAATCCAACTGCATGACGCACTGCCACATTATTTTTAGCTATGCCTTCTTGAAAAGCCATTTGATGCAGTTTAGTAATTTTAGCGATAGGATTAATATCTTTTGGACACGCTTCAGCACATTCAAAACATTTTACACAATCCCAAACTCCTTGTTTTTCTTCATTGACATCTTTTAATCTTGAGTCTGCACTATCTCGAACATCTGCATCAAAACGATATGCCGCAGCAAACGCAGCAGGTCCAAAAAAGTCTTCATTAATTGCAACTACAGGACAAGCATAGTGACATGCACCACATTGAATACAAAGGTCTGCTTCATCAAGTTTGTCTGCATCTTCAGGAGATACAAGATTTTCTGATTCTGGAGTTTCATCAATATCAGCAACTAAATATGGTGTAACAGCAGCATGTTTTTCCCAAAAGTCAGCTTTATCAATTATCATATCTTTAATAGCTCTTTTTTTGCTAAGAGGTTCAATAACAAGTTCACTTCCAAAAAGATCTACCATGTCATTCATACTCTCTTTACATGCAAGAGTTGAGCGTCCATTTACTTTAATAGCACAAGCACCACAGATGCCATGACGACAAGATCTTCTATATGAAAAACTTCCATCATGATCCCATTTAATTCTATTTAATATATCAAGTACAACTTCTTCAGATGTAACTTCCATATTATAATCTTCATAATATGGAAGATAATCTTCATCTGCATTAAAACGAAATACTTTGAAGTTTACTTGTTGTGTAGTTATTTTATGTTCTGTACTCATAAGTTATCCTTAGTAATGTCTTTCTTGTAGTTCATGTTTGCCAAGAACAACATCCATGTAGTCAAGTTTAATATTTCCTTCATTGTCCATATACGCCATTGTATGTTGTAAGAAGTTTTCATCATCTCGTTTTTGAAAATCTTCTCTATAGTGAGCACCACGGCTCTCTTTTCTAGCAATAGCACTATCAACAATAAAGAGTGAATAGTCAAGCATATGACCAAATTCAATAGCCTCTTGTAACTCTGTATTAAATACTTTTGATTTGTCTTTTACTCGAACATTTTTAAATCTTACGCGAAGCTCTTTTATGGTGTCAATAGCAATTTGTAGGGTTTCTTTTGTTCTAAATGCACCTGCGTTTGCAGTCATACATTGTTGTAACTCTTCACGAAGAGCAGGGATGCTTTCATCCCCATTGTTATTGAGTAAAAAGTCAATTTCATTCAATGCAGTTTGTGCATCTTCTTCATTTGCTGGGCGTAACTCAATAGCATCAATGTCTTTGACCATTGTCTTACCAACAAAACGAC
>JALSWC010000095.1 GCA_027060825.1 Sulfurimonas sp. | reverse complement strand
AGTTCATTCAAGAGCGAGCTTTTTTTTACAAATTTTCCAATCAAGAGATAAAACAGATTATTACTATTGCCCGTGATTTAGGGATGTGGGATGAGAAGAGAATCAAGGTAATTTTTCCAGAACATTCGCAAAGAAAAGTCGTTTTCTCTCGTTTAGTCAAAGCCTATCATGAAATAAGAGACAGACCAAACTCTTACGAGAACTTTTCACTTAAAAACATTCCACAAGAACAAAAGTTTACCTTTCAAACTGCTCCTAAAGAGGGTTTTGGCTTAGGACTCTGCCCTGTTGCTTCAGAGAAAACACGGTGTTGTAATCTTTTAACACTTGATGCTGTTGAGAGTTGTGGGTTTGACTGTTCCTACTGCTCTATCCAAAGTTTTTACAATCAAAATACCATTACTTTTGACAGTGGCTTTAAAGAGAAACTGCTCAATCTCAATCTTGATAAAAACAAAACTTATCACATAGGCACAGGACAAGCAAGTGACTCTTTAATGTTTGGAAATCGTGAAAGTGTTCTTGATGCTCTTTTTGCATTTGCACGCAATAATCCTAATGTAATTTTAGAGTTTAAGACAAAATCGGACAATATAAAATATCTACTTGAAAATAATGTACCAAAAAATATTCTCTGTACATGGAGTCTGAATACTCCTACGATTGTTGAAAATGAAGAACATCTCACAGCCTCTCTTGACAAACGCATAAACGCAGCAAGAAAACTTGCAGACAAAGGTGTCAAAGTAGGCTTTCATTTTCACCCTATTGTAGAGTATGTTGGCTATCTTGATGAGTATCAAAAGATATATGAAAAACTAATAGTAAAATTTAAACCATCTGAAGTTGCTCTTGTGAGTTTTGGGACACTTACTTTTATAAAGCCTGTTATTAAACAACTTCGAGGGCGTGAATTTCATACAAAAATCACACAAATTCCTCATGAAGATGCAAGTGGAAAAACATCGTATCCAGAAAGCACAAAAATTGAGATGTTTAAACATGCGTATGAAAGTTTTGCACCATGGCAAAGTGGAGATGATAAAGTCTTCTTTTATCTCTGTATGGAGCCACATGAACTTTGGGCGAAGACATTTGGATACAACTATGCTACAAACAATGACTTTGAGCGTGCGATGCTTGGGGCTTATTGTAAAAAAATAGGACAAGAGTTCTATATTTAGGATAATTATGAAAACAAAAGAGAGCTATTTTTTATCCCTGCCCTTCTAAACGCAACAATAAACGGTGCTTGTTACCTCTACTTAATCTTTTTAGCATTTTCAGTCGGGCAGAGAATGATTCCTTTCTTTTCACACTCTTGTGGCTAGCACTCTCGTTTGCACTCTAGGAGTGTCATTATGGTAAAATTCTTATTTTTGGAAAAAAGATCTAGTTTATTCTATAAACTTGATCTACTCTATTTCCATCTTTGATTATTTTTATTCTATCGCCGACAAGAAAACCTCTTCCTTTGACAACAACGACAACATGATTTCCATTATCAAGTCTCACAGAAAGTTCAGAAGCATTTGCTTTTCCAATTTGATCTCCAGCATATGCACCACCAAGACCACCTGCCAAAGTTGCAAGCGTATTACCATTCCCCTCTCCTACAACAGAACCAAGTACAGTACCTACAATTGCACCTAAAAATGTTCCTGTACCATTATCGCTAATAATAACTGGACGCACACTTGTAACTGTCCCTATTTCATAACTCTTTATCTCTTGATAAGTATTTCCATTATACTCAGGAAGATTATTTGTTGCACACCCACTTAAAAATAACATTACTGTTACTGATGATATAAGAATAACTCTTTTCATAATTAACTCCTTTATATTTTATTATATTCTAAAAATAATAATATGGGTATAATTATATAAAAAAATAACGGAAAAACCAATGAATAAAACAATTAGTCCCTATTTAGAACTAGGAAAAATAAATACTTTACGAATAGATAGAGATACAACACCTGGTCTTTATCTTATGGCTGAAGATGGTAATGATGTCCTTCTCCCAGGACAATATGTAACTGACGATATGATAGAAAACACCCTTGTCGATGTATTTTTATATACAGATTCAGAAGACAGACTTGTAGCAACTACAAATAAACCCCATGCTATGCTTGATGAGTTTGCACTTTTAGAAGTTATTGACAATGCGCCATTTGGTGCTTTTATGGATTGGGGACTGCCAAAAGATTTGCTTGTTCCTACAAAACTACAAAAAACTCCTTTTCAAATTGGTGAAAAACGATTTGTAAAAGTTGTCTATGATGAGAGGACGCACCGACTTGTAGGGAGTGAGAAGCTTGGCGATTTTTTTGAGCGTAAAGTAAAAGATTTAAGTCCACATAAAGAGGTAGATATTCTTATTATTTCAAAAACACCCTTAGGTTTTAAATGTATTGTCAATGACAAGTATGAAGGACTTATTTATCATAATGAAATTTTTGAAAATATAAACCTTGGTGATAAGAAAAAAGCATATATTAAAACAATACGCAAAGATGGTAATATTGACCTCACTTTACGAAAAGCAGGAAGTAAAAATTCTGCACAAAGTGGTGATAAAGTTTTAGATTTACTCAAACAAAACAGAGGAATAATGCCTTATAACTATAAAAGTGATGCGACACTCATTAAAGATGTTTTCGGAATGAGTAAAAAAGAGTTTAAACGATCACTTACAAAATTACAAGATAGAAAAAAGATTGAAGTTAAAGATACTGGTATTTATCTGATTTAATTGCAGTTAGAAAGATGTACAGCTTAAAATTAAAAGCTATACATGGAGAATCGTAAGAAGAATTATATAGTTAAATAGTTACAATAGTGTTAACCTAAATCAAGAAATCAAAATAGGAGATAGATATGCCAGATATTAAAAAATGTAATTCATTAGAAGAAGTCAGAGAAGAGATTGATATTATAGATGAACATTTAGTTGATTTAATCTCTAAAAGAAGCCATTTAATCCGTCAAGCCGCTGCATTTAAAGAGAGTGTTGATGATGTTAAGGCCCAAGATCGTATTGATGCTATTATGCAAAGAGTAAGAACAAAGGCGATTGAATTAAATATTAATCCAAATATGATTTCTGAACTTTTTACTATTATGATTGATGAAATGGTAGAGACTGAAATTTCTGAATTTAGAAATGGTGGGAATTTTTAAAGAAGAGGAGCGTCAATAAATGACGCTCTTTTAACTATTTGTATCGGTAAGTGATACGACCTTTATCTAATGAATAAGGTGTAAGTTCAAGTTTTACTTTATCACCTGGAAGTATTTTAATGTAGTGCATACGCATCTTACCTGCGATATGACATAAAATAATGTGTCCATTTTCTAATTCAACACGAAAAGTTGCATTAGGCAAAGCCTCAATAATCTTGCCATCAACTTCAATAACATCTGCTTTAGCCATTATAAGTCCTTTGTTTTACTCTTAAGCAAGAGATAATATTTCAGCTTTACCGTTGATAACTGCAACAGCATGCTCATAGTGTGAACCGCGTAAACCATCGGTACTAACAACATCCCACCCATTCTCTAAAATAACAGGTTTAGATTCTTTTTGACATATCATAGGTTCCAAACAAAAAACCATTCCATTTTTTATCTTCGGTCCAGCTTTTGCTTTACCACCCTCAAGATAATTTGGAATCTCTGGTTCTTCATGAGGTTTTCGTCCTATTCCATGCCCACAAAAATTACGAAGAGGTATAAAACCACGCTCTAAAATAAACTGCTCCATCATAGAAGAGAGTTCTTTAAAACGCATTCCCTGTTTAATATTCTCTATTGCATAATAGAGTGTATCTTTTGAACAGGCAATTAAATCTTCATCCTCTTTTGTGATTTCTCCTACACCCATACTAATTGCAGCATCACCAAACCAACCCTCAAGTTCTGTACCGACATCATAGCCAATAACATCACCCTCTTGGAGTTTATAGTCTGAGGGAATACCATGAATGATAACCTCATTAAGTGAAGTACATACTGCGTTTGGAAAGCCGTAAAGACCTTTAAAAGATGGTTTTGCATCATGAGAGCGAATATAATCCTCTGCCATAGCATCCATCTCTTTAAGAGTCATACCGACCTTTGTATTTTTACGAAGAAGTTCCAGTGTACCACCAACAATTTTGTTGGCAGCTCTTAGTTTTTCTATCTCTGCTGGTTTTTTAAGTCCTATAGCCATGGTTATAGACCAACCGCACTTAAAGTTTCATATTTACTCATATAGATTTGCGCTTCAATTTTTCTCATAGTATCAAGAGCAACTTGAACCACAATAAGAACTGCAGTACCGCCAAAGAAAAATGGTACACCCATACCTTTAATAATCATAAATGGTAAAGTAGCCACAAGTCCAAGATACAAAGCACCTGTAAAAGTTAAATTACTTGCTGTTGTATTTAAGAACTCTTTTGTAGCATTACCAGTACGAATACCAGGAATAAATCCACCCTGTCTTTTGAGATTATCTGCTATATCTTTTGCATTAAATGTAATAGATGCATAAAAGAATGCAAAGAAAATTACAAATGTAAATGTCAAGAAGTTAAAGAAGTAACCACCAGGATGTAAAAAGTCAGCTATTGCTTGAATAGTTGGATTTGTACTACTTCCTAAAACAGTCATTGGGAACATTAAAATTGCACTTGCAAAGATAACTGGAATAACACCAGCCAAGTTTACTTTAATTGGAATGTAATTCATAACTCGTTTATTTTGATTTTGCATCATAGTTTTTTTAGCATAGGTAACAGGTACACGGCGTTCGCCAAGCTCTACATAGATAATTATACCAACCGTTGCTAAAACTAACACGATTATAGCTATTACAGTTAAGAAACTCATAGCACCTGTGTTTACCATTTCAACAGTTTGACCGATAGCTCTAGGAATTGCAGATACAATACCAGCAAAGATAATTAAAGAGATACCATTACCAATACCACTTTGAGTAATTTGTTCACCAATCCACATAAGAAGCATAGTTCCTGCAAGCATTGAAACAGCAGAAAGAAGAATAAATGTGTTGTGATCAGCTAAAATAGCACTATTACCACTAGGTCCTGTTAAGCTTTCTAAGCCAACACTCACACCAACTGCCTGAACTAGAGTAATAGCAATTGTCGCATAACGAATAATTTGCATATACTTAGTCATACCATCACGCTCTTTTTTCATTTGACCTAAAGTAGGAAATGTTGCAGCAAGAAGCTCCATAATAATAGAAGCAGTGATGTAAGGCATAATACCAAGAGAAATTACAGATAATCTTTGAATAGCATTACCACTAAACATATTCATAAGACCTAAGGCATCTGATTGGTGAGAGTTGAAGAAGGAAGCAATAACAGAAGTATCTACGCCTGGGACTGGCACATAAGCCAGAAGGCGATAGATAAATAAAAAACCGATAGTAATAAGAATCTTATTAACTAGATTTTTATTCATAATCTTTAGTTACCTGTTGTAGTAACATTTTCGTCTTTAATTTTCGATGCTAAATCTTTCGCTTTTGCACCTACTAGTTTAATTTTAGCTACTGAATTTGCAACTTTATGAACACCACGGATTGTCTCCATTGTAATCTCTTCAAGTTCAGCTACAGCTTTAATTTTTTCAACATTTATTACATATGGTTTCACTGTCTTAGAGTGGAAACCAATTTTTGGTAAACGCTTTGCAAGTGGTTGTTGCCCACCTTCAAAGTTTCTTTTTCTTTTGTAACCTGTACGAGACTTTTGACCTTTTTGACCACGAGCTGCAGTCTTACCAGTACCAGAAGCTTGTCCACGACCAACTCTTTTACGAGAGTGTGTTGAACCCTCTGCAGGTTGTAAGTTTTCAATACCCATTTTTCTATCCTTTAATACGAGAAAGTGCTTCAACTGTAGCACGAACTAGTGTGTTTGGATTGTTTGAACCAATTGACTTAGTTAGTAAATCTTGGAAACCTGCAAGCTCAAGAACTGGACGAGCCGCACCACCTGCGATTAGTCCTGTACCTTCAGATGCTGGTTTTAAAAGAATTGTACTAGCATTGTACTTGTGTTCAATATCGTGAGCGATTGTAGTACCTTTAATCTTAACAGTAGTTAAGTTTTTAAATGCATTATCAACTGCTTTACGAATAGCATCAGGAACCTCTTTCGCTTTTCCTACACCATATCCAACAGTACCGTTTTTGTTACCAACAACAATAAGTGCAGTAAAACGAAATCTTCTACCACCCTTAACAACTTTTGTTACACGACCAATGTTTACAATTGATTCTTCAAATTCATCTCTATTGATTTCTGTCATAGCCATGCGCTCCTAGAACTTAATTTCGTTTGCACGAAGTGAATCACCAAACGCAGCGATAAC
>JALSWC010000094.1 GCA_027060825.1 Sulfurimonas sp. | reverse complement strand
TTATAGCATAAGAAATCTTATAACTTTCCAATTCCCTCTATTAAATCGTTTGGAGTAAGGGAAAAATCAGCGAGCGTGTAGTTTTGTATGGGCTAGTGAACCATTGATGGTTGCATTTTTAAAACTCATCTTCTACATATTCATCAATTTTTACCATACTACTTTGAATATCATTAAAGAGTAGCGTTGGATGTGCTGTTCTACATTGGTAGTAAAATTTATTTTTCTTTAATGTTTTAAGAATAGCTGTATTATAGTAGTTTGCATTAGAACATTTTCCTACAAACAAAAATGAAAAAAGAAGTTTAAGATGTGGATTTTCAAATGTTTCATGAGGTTGTGCTAAAAATGTAAAGCCATATTTTTGAAGATTTACAAAACTAAGCATATAGAGTAAAAAGTCTTCAAATTGTGTGTAAAAACCATTTAAGTTTTCAATATCATGGAAAAAATAGTAGTAGTTGTCAAGGAGTGACTGTTGTGAAATTATTTGAGAGAGTTTACTTCGTTGGTCTCGTTTTTTTGCAAAGAAATTTGGATTGACTGCCATATAAATATGTTTTTTTGCACTTACTAATGCTTGAAACTCTGCATCGAATGTTTCACTCTCATCAAATCGAATATAGTTAAAGTGTTCGTCTTTATATCGTAACTCTACATCCTCTTCATGAGAATCGTTAAAGTCCATATAAAGCGTTGGAACATCATTGTCAATTATATAATTTCTTACTCTGCACGCTAAGTTTGTCTTTCCTGAACCCTGTTCTCCCAAAATTAATAAATTGTGATCGAGCATTCTTTCATCTAACTTTAACGCGTCGATTGTATCCATATACTTCCCAATTACATCTCTCATATTTTCTCCTAAATAGATTTTTATGTTGTATTATATCTTCTTGATGATAAAAAAGGTATAATGAGAGTATGAATTATAAAACAATTGCACAAGAAACATTGGAAATAGAGGCACAGACACTTCTTGAAGCATCTCAAAAAATTGGTGATGAATTTGATAAGGCTGTAGAAATTATTCTCAGTTGTAAGGGGAAACTTGTTGTAAGTGGTGTTGGAAAGAGTGGACTTATTGGAGCAAAAATGGCAGCAACTTTTGCTTCTACTGGGACACCATCATTCTTTTTACATCCTACTGAAGCACTTCATGGTGATCTTGGAATGATAAGTAAAGATGATGTTGTTATTGCCATTAGTTACTCTGGTGAAAGTGAAGAGTTAGGCTCAATTCTGCCACACATTAAACGCTTTGGCACGCCACTTATTGGGATGACAAAAGATGCTCACTCTACCCTTGGAAATTATAGCGATGTGGTCATAAAAGTAGAGATAGAAAAAGAGGCTTGTCCTCTTAATATTGCACCAACAAGTTCTACTACACTTACGCTAGCACTAGGTGATGCATTGGCAGTTTGTCTGATGCGTGCGCGTGATTTTCAAAAGAGTGATTTTGCCTCTTTTCACCCAGGTGGAGCATTGGGAAAACAGCTTTTTATTAAAGTAAAAAACCTAATGCAAACACAAAACTTACCTATTATTTCACAAAATGCAAAGATGAAAGATGCCATTTTACAAATAGGTGAGGGGCGTCTTGGTACTGTGCTTATTAGAGATGAAAATGAGAAATTAACAGCACTTTTAAGTGATGGTGATGTCCGTCGTGCCTTACTTAGTAAAGATTTTTCACTTGAAGATGAAGTGCTTAAATATGCAACAAAAAATCCTATGAGTATAGATGATGCAGATATGCTGGCTTCTGATGCACTTGTTTTAATAGAAGAGAAAAAAATACAACTTTTAGTCATAACTGACAAAAATAAAAAGATACAAGGCGTCCTCCATATTCATACGCTGATTGAAAAAGGAATTTCATAAAATGATGCGATTAAATAAATATATAGCACACTACTCAACCTACTCACGCCGTGAAGCAGACCGTGCCATTCAAGATGGCTATGTCCGTGTAAATGGTGAAATACAAGAGAACCCTGCAACACAGATTGAAGAGGGAACTGACATAGTTTACATTAGTGGTAAGCAAGTTTCTCCTCAAGAAAAATACACAGTAATTGTTTACAATAAACCAAAAGGGGAGCTTGTTACAAAGTCTGATCCAAAAGGCAGAAAAACAATCTATGACTCACTCTCTAAAGAGTTTAAGCACTTTATCTCTGTTGGTCGTCTTGACTTTGCTTCAGAGGGTTTGCTTCTTTTAACAGATGCTTCTCATGTGGCTACTGCGTTGATGGAGTCGGATTTAGAGAGAATTTATAAACTCAAAATTAAGGGCGAAGTAACACCAGATATGGAAGATGCTATGCTCAATGGTATCTATCTTGAAGATGCTACTGCTGGTGCACACTCTCATTCTCGCATAAAATCTATGGAAATTAAGCCTTTTATTGGCTATAAAATCCAAAAAAATAGACCGGATTACTCCATACTAAAAGTAGCACTCAAAGAGGGACAAAACCGTGAGCTTCGCCGTTTCTTTGCCCATTTTGGAGCTGAAGTTGCCGACTTAAAGCGTCTTAGTTTTGCTGAAATAGAGTTAAATAACCTGCCAACAGGAAAAACAAGATACCTCACTCGAAGTGAATACTCTGCCTTATATAAATTTTTAAAAGCAGAAAAAAGACGGATAAAAGAAGAACAAAGATACGAAGACAGAGAGTAAAAAGTGGACTTTACGCACCTTTTACGCCCTGCTAGTTTTGATGATATTGTAGGTCAAGAGCATTTAGTGCAAGAGGGAGTGCCACTGCGTTTACTTTGTGAAAAAGAGGCACTGGGGCATAGTTTTTTTTATGGTCCTGCTGGGGTTGGTAAGACATCTTTAGCTAGAGTTATTGCTAAGAGTATGCAACTCCCTTTTTATGAGCTCAATGCAACTTCTCTCAAAATAGAACAGCTACGAAAAATATTTGAACAGTACAAAAATGCCCTACAAAAACCACTTATATTTATAGATGAAGTGCATCGTCTCTCTAAAAATCAGCAGGAGGTTCTGCTCCCTGTTATGGAAAACAACTCCGTGTTAGTTATAGGTGTTTCTACCGAAAACCCTTTCTTCTCCTTAACCTCTGCCATCCGTTCTCGCTCTATGCTTTTTGAACTAAAACTTATCTCAAATGAGAGTTTACATAATTTACTTCTGCGTGCAATAGAAAAGGGCGAAATAGAGATAGAAGAGGATGCAAAAGAGTACCTTGTTTTAAGTAGTGGTGGCGATGCTCGTGCCATGTTAAAGCTTTTAGAGTTTGCTTCAAATACAGCAAATAGCGTAACACTTGCACTTTTAAAATCTCTTCGTCCAAATGCTCTGCAAGCTGGAAGTAGTGAAGCTGGTGTGCATTATGATTTGGTATCTGCGATGATTAAGTCTATTCGTGGCAGTGATGCTGATGCTGCTATTTACTATCTTGCTCGATTGATTGAGGGTGGTGAGAGTGCTGATTTTATTGCTAGGCGTTTGGTAATTTTAGCAAGTGAAGATGTTGGAAATGCAAACCCACAAGCACTCACACTTACAACCTCCACACTCACAAGTGTTAGTAAAATAGGCTACCCAGAAGCAAGAATAATCTTAGCTCAAGCTATCATCTATCTTTGTGCTTCACCAAAATCAAATACAGCCTATTTGGCGATTAACAAAGCCCTTCAAAGTGTACAAGAGGGAAAAGTTCTTGAAATTCCAAAAAATATTTCACAGCAAAATGAGGGCTATCTTTATCCTCATGATTTTGGAGGATATGTCAAGCAAGAGTATTTAAGTGAGCCACTCCATTTCGTAGATTTTAAAGAGATTGGGTATGAAAAGAAGATGAAGGAGTGGTTACAAGCAATAAAAGCTTAAGTTCGTCTATGTTAGTATAACGAAAATAAAGGTTGAAAAATGGACATTGTAACATCAGGAAACAGCGTAACAATTACTGGTAATATTAAAACTATTGGAGATTATCAGACAATAAAAGATACGCTTGAGAAAGTAGTAGCCACTTCAAAAAATGTAACTATCATTATTAAAGATTCTATCTCTATCACATCATCAGTTATTGGGTATTTAACAAAATTGGTGCAAAAAGACAATATTGATCTTCAAATCAGAGTGGGAGATACAAATCTTTATGAACTTTTTGATGAAATTAATCTTGTGCAACTCTTTAAAGTAAGTAGGGATAGATAATGACTATTAAAGGTAAATTAAATCTTATAACGGGCATTGTTGTCTCTTTTGCACTTGTGATTATTATTGCAACAGTTGTTACAGCTTATAATAAAGAAGTGGTAATAAATCAGGCAAAGGAGTTGAATGTATTATCACAAAAGCTCTCTTTATTAATTCATGAAACACAAAAAGAGAGAGGGGCAAGTGCTGGGTATCTTAGTTCTCATGGGAAAAAATTTGCTAATATCTTGCCAAAACAGAGAAAGCTAACAGATGCACGATATAGTGATTTAAAAGCTTATCTTTCTACTTTAACTCTCTCTCAATACCCTAGTAAACTACAAAACAGTATTCGTTTAGTAGTATCTGGATTGAATAGACTTAATAGTATTAGAGCTGAGGTGACAGGATTTAAAATCACTGTAAAAAATGAGATAAAATATTATAGTGGTGTCAATAAAAATATTTTAGATGTGGTCTCCCTTACTGCAAAACTTGCAAATACTCCAGCTCTTGTGAAAGCTTTGAGTGCTTATACAAACTTTTTAAAATCTGAAGAGAGAGCAGGGATAGAGCGTGCAGTTTTAAGTGCTACTTTTGCATCAGATAAGTTTGGTAGTGGTATGTATGCTAAATTTATTGCACTCCTTGCACAACAAAATGCTTATATTGATGCTTTTAAAAGTATTGCTACTGATGATGCTGTTCGTATGTATAAAAGAACAATGGACTCTCCAGTTGTAGCACAAGTGAATAGGATGCGAAGCATAGCAAAATCGAGACAATCTGATTTTGGTGTGGATAGTGTTGTCTGGTTTAAAACTATCACAAAAAAAATAAATCTTTTGAAAAAAGTTGATGATGCTCTTGCAAAACAGAATAATAAGCTTTTAGCAGCAGTAGAATCACAATATGAAATGGATACACTTATAACACTTATAGGGTATATACTCTTTGCCATTGCAATTTTTATTATTATTATGATAATTTCACGAGGTATAAACAAAAGTGTACGAAGTTCTCTTGATAAAATTGAGTGTATCTCTAGTGAGCTTGATCTCTCTTGTAGTGTTGTTGTTGAAGGAAATGATGAAATATCACAAATTTCAAAAGCTTTACATGTTATGATAATTGCTTTTAAAGAGACTGTTTATGAAGCTCAAGATGTGGCAAATGCAAATACACGAGAGAGTGCTAAACTAGAAACTGTTGTAGATACTTTGGCAACAAATAGTAAGCAAGAAGAGCGTGGTATAGGTGCTGTTAATGGCTTAGTTTCAGAGATAGGCGAAAAATTAAATATGGTGGAAGATTCGACTATTACGGTGACGGAAGATTTAGATACTACATTTAATGTGCTTGATAGTTTTATTGTAAAACTTGGTTCAGTTGTCGCTTCTATTGAAGATAGTAGTGAGCAGCAACAAAATCTTGTTGAGAAAGTGGCATCTTTAACAGAACAGGCAAAAAATATTAAAGATGTGCTTGCAATTATCTCAGATATTGCAGACCAAACAAATCTACTTGCTCTAAACGCAGCTATAGAAGCAGCTCGTGCAGGTGAACATGGTAGAGGTTTTGCTGTTGTTGCAGATGAGGTAAGAAAGCTTGCAGAGCGTACGCAAAAAAGTTTAAGCGAAATTAGTGCAAATGTAAATCTCATTACCCAAAATGTTGTTGAAATAGCTGAAGAGACTGATAATACCTCACAGAGTATGGACACTATTTCAGCATCAGCACAAGAACTTATTTTCTCTTCTAATGAGACAAAAGAGAATCTACGCTCGACAAAAGATAAATCAAGTGAGGTGATGCATCAGAGTGTCTTCATCGCAACAAAAACAAAAACATTGATAGAAACAATGGATGCAATAGTAGAAGTAGCTTCTAAAAATAGTAAATTACGCATTACAGTAGAGACAGCTGTGAATGCACTTACAGACGATGCTAAGACACTACAAAATGCTTTAAGTAAGTTTAAAATTTAATGACACCACAGAGATTTGAGCAATTAGAAAAAAATGAAGCATACTCTTCCTATCAGTCGGAGTTGGCTTTTAAAAAAGAGCTTAATATTTTGCGAAATGATTTTTACTATCAGCTTATAGATTCAAAAACCACCTCTTTGGTTGATTTTATGTATAAGCCTCTTGATGTTTTAAGTGGTGATGCATATAGTGCTAGACGCATTAGTGAACATAAAACTTTTTATTTGATTGTTGATGGTATGGGTAAAGGGGTGTCAGCTTCTTTTACGGCTGTTATTATGACAACTTTTATAAATCATTTAGTAGATAAAATGGTTGAACATGGGAGTTTTTCGCTTGATTTACTTATTCAAGAGTCCATGGCATACATTCAACCAATTTTACTCGATGAAGAGGCTTTGGCTATAGACTATATCTGTTTGGATACCTATTTCCAACAGTTAGAGTATGCAAAATTTGCAATGCCTCCCTTCTTGCTCCAAGATAAAAGTGGTAATATTATTAAAGCTAAATCAAATAATACACCTATGAGTAAATGGCAAAGAGGCTATACCATAGATAGAAAGGATGTGAAAGATATAAATAAATATCTTTTTTATAGTGATGGTATTGTTGAAAATCAGACTGACACTCAAGGTTTGACCTATGCTGCGTTTATAGAAGAAGATTTTAAATTTTCTTTTTCACGAGAGGAGTTTAAAGAGAAGTTTTTTGCAAAAATAACAGAACAAGAGGATGATTTAACTCTTATATTTATAAATAGTTTAGATTTGAAAGAAGAGACACTTTTAGAAAAAAAGCTTTTTGCAACGACGCTTGATGCAGTAGAATCAGCAAATATTTGGTATGAAGAACTTTGGAAAAATTTACAAGTAGAAACTAAAGTAGCATATAGAGCAGGGCTTGTTTTTAGCGAGCTTTTTATGAATGCTTATGAGCATGGTAATTTAGGTTTGGATGCTCGTACAAAACATAGATATTTGGAAGAAGATATTTATTTTGAGTCATTACAAAAACTTGAAAAAGAGTCTCAAAAAAAGATTTTAGTCCAAGTATTTAAACTCAAAGAGTTAGAATCAGAGTATATTGTTACTAAAATAGCTGATGAGGGAGATGGTTTTGATACACAAACACTGAGTGAAATTTTTAGAAACTCGTTAAAGTTTAATGGACGGGGTGTTTTTGTCTCTCGAAAAAATTCAATGGGTATTTATTACAACCCTAAAGGAAATTGTGTTATTTTTTTACATAAAATTTAGCTATTTGTAAAAAATATTATATAATGCAGTTATTAATCAAAATAAGGAAGAAATATGGCATTTGAAAAGGCATCATTAGAGTATCACAAAGCACAAAGTGAATTTGATACAAACGGAAAAACAGGAACACTACTTACAAAACCATGTACTACAGAAGATGAACTATCTATGGCATATAGCCCAGGGGTTGCATACCCATGTCTTGAAATAGAAAAAGATGCTGATTTGGCATACGAATACACAAACAAGGGAAATCTTGTTGCAGTTGTTAGTGATGGAACAGCAGTTCTTGGTCTTGGTGACATCGGTCATTTAGCAGGGAAACCTGTTATGGAAGGCAAGGGTGTTCTTTTTAAATCATTTGCAAATGTAGATGCGGTTGATATTGAACTAAATACTAAAGATACTGAAGAGATTATTAAAATTGTAGCTGCAATGGCTGATAGTTTTGGTGGAATTAATCTTGAAGATATTTCAGCTCCTCGATGTTTTGAGATTGAAGATAGACTTAAAGAGATTTGTAATGTTCCAGTATTTCATGATGATCAACATGGAACGGCAGTTATTACAACAGCTGGTCTTATCAATGTTCTTGATATGACAGGTAAAAAAGCTGAGGATTTAAAAGTTGTAGTTATTGGTGCTGGAGCTTCTGGAATTGCATGTGCTAGTATGTACAAAACACTTGGTGTAAAAAACATTACTATGCTTGACTCTAAAGGTGTAATTCATAGTGGTAGAGATGATTTAAACAAACAAAAACAGATGTTTGCTTTTGAGACTCCAGATAGAACTCTTGAAGATGCTATGAAAGGTGCAGATATGGTTCTTGGACTCTCTCAACCTGATTTAATCAAACCTGAATGGGTAGCAACAATGAGCGATAAAAACCCAATTATTTTTGCTTGTGCAAATCCAAATCCTGAAATCAAACCACCACTTGCAAAAGAAGTTCGCTCAGATGTTATCATCGGTACTGGTAGAAGTGATTATGCAAATCAAGTAAATAATGTTTTAGGTTTTCCTCAAATTTTCCGTGGTGCTTTAGATGTTCGTGCTACAAAAATTACAGAAAATATGAAAATGGCAGCATCACGCGCATTGGCTTCACTTGCAAAAGAGACAGTTCCTGATAGCGTTAAAAAAGCACATGGTCGTGAAAATATGGAGTTTGGAACTGAATATATCATTCCTTCACCGTTTGATAGACGCGTTCTTGTATATGTTGCTTCTGCTGTTGCACAGGCTGCTGTTGAAGATGGTGTTTCTCGTGTAAAAGAGTTTGATTTAGATGCTTATAAAGCAAAACTTGAAAGACTTGCAGCTCACTTAGATGGAAAAGCGTAACGCTTTTTCCTCTTTGTAGAACTTTTTAAGTGCTTTTTGTGCTTTATAATCTACTTTGTATGAGATAAGTTTGAGGTAGTTTTGTATCTCTTTTGTCTCTACGCTTGTCCGTTTCGATGCCTCTTTTAAGAGGTATTGTGGAATTTTAACCTCTCTTTTTAAAAACTCTTTTTCTATTTTTTTATATAATCTTTCATCTTTGTGATAACATAAAAGTGCAAATACAAAAGGCAAATTATATTTTTTATGCCATACTTCTGCTAAATCTATATAATCATCATGTTTAAGAGCATATCGTAGTGCTTTATCTCCAATAAGAACTTCACCTTGAATATTTAATATATTTGCTAAAAGATTAGAAGATGCAGACTCTATATCTGACTTTGACTCTTTGCTTGGAATGACTAAGACACTCCGTACATTTTTCTTTGCAATAATGCCTAAATTCAGATGCTTTTGCTTTTTTGCTTTAATGCTTGATATAAACGCAGCATCTACACTTTTGCGTAAAAAGTCTCTATTTACCTTTGCAGGAACATTTTTTTTGTACTCCATCGTAAGTTTTTGCTGGGAGTTTTTTGTAAATCGTTTCATGAAGACATGAAAAGGGAGGAGGTTAAGGTATTCTATTTTTCCAAAAATCATACTGCAATTATACACTACTTAACTTATCTTAGATATAATAAAAAGAAGAAACATAAGGATATTTTTGTGGTAAAAGTAGAATTTTTAGGACCAATACAAAAAGAAGCATTAGAATTGGATATAGCAGACTTAAATGAATTAGCAACAATTTTACAAAAAGATGAAGAGGTAAAAGGGTGGTTAGAGAGTTGTGCCGTAGCCGTGAATGATACACTTGTGGCATCGCTAGAGTATGCACTTAAAGATGGGGATAAAATTTCACTTTTACCACCTGTATGTGGAGGTTGAGTGATGTTTAGTCTTTATGATGGTGCATTAGATGTGCCTCAACTTTTAAAAGAGTGGTATGAAACTGAATCGCAAAGTAATTACGGTGCATATATCCCCTTTGTGGGAACGGTGCGTAGTGAAGATGGCATAGATGGACTTAGTTTTGACATTTATGAGCCGATTTTAAACTCTTGGTTTGAAGCGTGGCAGACAAAAGCAAAAGAGAGGGGTGCCATAATAAAAATGGCACACTCTCGTGGGGATGTAATGCTTCATGAATCTTCGTATATTTCAGCAGTTTTTTCTCCTAAACGCCGAGTTGCATTAGAATTGATTGATGAATTTGTTGAAGATTTTAAGGCGAGTGCGCCCATTTGGAAATATGATTTGATAGATGGCAAAAGAGTTTATGCAAAAAAGAGATCAACTGCTATTAAAGGTAGTGGAATTTTAGGAGCAAAATTATGAGTATAACGGGTGTAGATTTTATTTCGTATGAAACAAGTAAAAATATATTGGATGGACTCTGTGTCAATGCAACACGCTTTGAGAGAGTGCCTTTGAGTGATGCACTTGGACGAGTGCTTGCAGAAGATATAGTAGCAGAGTTTAATGACCCACAATTTCCTACGGCATCTATGGATGGATATGCTGTACGCTATGGAGATTTAGAAGAGGGCAAAGAGTTTGTAGTTCTTGGTGATAATCCTGCAGGACATGATGAAACAAGAGAGCTTCAAGCAGGTGAGTGCATTAAAACTTTTACAGGTTCTATGATGCCAAAAGGCTCTGATACTTTAATTCAGATAGAGAATGTAACTTTTAAAGATGGGAAAATTATCATCAATGAAATGGTAGAACTTGCAAATGCAGTCCGTCCTATTGGTGAGGGTTATAGAGCTGGTGAAGTGCTTATTAAAAAAGGTATAAAGATTAGTTTTTCTGAAATTGGTGTTATGGCAGGACTTAATTGTGTTATGGTAAAAGTAGCACTCCGTCCTCGTGTAGCCGTGATTGCAACAGGAAGTGAAATACTTGATTTGGGTGAAAACTCTGATAATCCTGCACAGATTAGAAGTTCAAACAACTATACACTTGAAGCACTATTTGCATCAGCTGGTGCAGAGCCTGTACAACTTGGAACGGCTCCTGATGATAGCGATGCTATTATGCATACTTTTGAAAATGCACTTGAATCAGCAGATATTGTGGTAAGCACTGGGGGAGTGAGCGTAGGGGATTATGATTTTGTAAAAGATATTATTCCTCGTTTGGGAGCTGAAATAATCTTTAAAGGTGTTGGCATCAAACCTGGTCGCCATATTTTGATTGCACAGCGTGGAAAGAAATTTATTGTTGCTTTACCTGGTTTTGCTTACTCTTCAACGGTGACATCTATTTTGTATGTATTACCACTTATTTCTAAGATGCTTGCAAAAGATATGCCTTATAAAATGATTACTGCAAAACTACAAGAAGATTTTAAAAAACGGAGTCGATTTACTGAGTTTACTGCTTGTAATGTTGTAGTAGAAGATGGCGAATACTTTGTAAATTTTGAGGGTAAAAAAGTAGGAAGCTCGGCAATTTTAGTCAATATACTTGATAATTCTGCTCTTATGGTAGCTGGAGAAGATGATAAGTTTCTTGAAGCTGGAACTTATGTAAATATAATACTTTTGGATGAATTTTAATGAAAGCACTTACAATAGACGCACACACGCAAGAGGTAAAAGAGATAGAACTTGAAATGGCAGCAAATACGCTCTACACTTTTTTTAGTTCTATTTTAATAGATGAACTTGAAAGTATAAAAGGGCATGTAGTTTATGCTGATGCAAATGCTTTGAGCGAGAAAAAAAGTGCCTACTTTTTAGGGGAACAACTTATTATTGGAGATGCTCTTGTTTTTGGACGAGAAGATTTTAATGATGTTGATGCTAAAATAAAGCAAGAGGAGTTGTCTTCTTTACTGAAAAGAGATGTAAATGCATTTTATAAAGAGATTTTAGCACTCCTTTCAGGCACAGAGATAAATCTCTATAGAGCTTTTGAAGTAGAAAAAAATGGTGAAAAAATCACACTCAATACAGAGTGGGTACTTTATACTTTTAACATTGCAGATGAGAGAACAAAAGAGTATTTTATAAATGAGTTAAAAAAAGTGCTTGAAGCAGAGGGTGATGTGGCAGTTTATATACAGAAAATGGCACAACTTGCTATGAATGTGGCTGGTTAGACACTAAGAACTCTTTGGAGTAACCAAAAAGCTGAAATGGAACCGATTCCATAGGCTATGAGAATATGTAGTAAGCTCTTTTGCTAAAAAGAGGATACTGAGTGCTATCATAGCTTCTACATAGGCAGTATTTATGGTTACAGTTCCTAAAATAAGCAGACCAAGTACAAAACTTAGATGATCAAACCCTGTTAAAATATGCATAATCCCCATATGTACATATTCAAAAAAAAGATGTAAACGAGAGAGTTTATGATTGATAGTTATAAAAGGTGTTGCAGCCCGTAAAAGTGATTTGTAAATATGTTCTTTATCGTCATAGCGTATTAAAACACCTCTATCACTTGAGACAAGCCCTTTTACCCATATACGAGAGTCATGTAAACCTTTTTTCCCACAATTTAGGCTAGAAGTTCGGATAATAAATCCGTTAAGTATTGTTTTTTCTGTTGGAGTAACCTGTGTGCATTGTGTTGGATAGTTAATAGTAATATCACTACTTCGTGTATCTGAAAGAGGTTTTTTGTAAGTTATATGTAATAATCCTGTAGGCTCTTTTACTATATTGACAAAAGAGAGTCCTGATTGGTGTGCTTGTACAGAAGAGACCATAATAAAAGTGAAAAAGAGTAATTGTAAAAAGTACATCTATTTGACCACTTTAAAAGTGTAATTTTTTAGGAGTTGTTGGTATGCTTTTTCTCTTGCTTTAAGAGTTTTTGTGTACATATATTGTGTATAAACTGCACTTTCCATATCTTCAAATGGCTCTATTTTTCCTATTTTCTTATTTGTAACATAAAAAGTATAGATTTTATTTGTTATATTGATGGGTACACTCCAATAATTTTGAGGTGTTGTTGCAATTTTAAGTGCAACATATTTTCCAAATTTTTTGCTTATAGTAGCTAAATTACTATTTTTAAAAGTTACAAGATTTTTGGCTTTGTTTAAGTCACAAAATGTGATAAGTTTTTTAATGATTTTTTTATTAACATTTTTATTGAAAACTTTAATGGTTATATCAAAGTGGAGGAGTGTTGAAAAATCTTGAGTATGCTGTTTGTAGTATTCTTTTAGCTCCTGTTCAGTTGGCTCTTTTACTTTTGCAGTGGCATTTAAAATAAATTCTCTTTTTTGTAGCAGAATGTGTTGGATAGTTTTATCACTTTTGTAGAGTTGTAGAGCATAGGCATCTTCGAGCATCGAATCACGGCATTTTAAATAATCCAGAAGTAATTTTTTATCATGAATGTTATCTTGTTTTGCAAGTTTTGAGGCATCATACTCTAAAAGTGTGATTTGTTGCTTTTTTGCTAAAGCAGGATTTTTATGGGTTACATCAAAATAAACATAGAGCATAGCACCAATGAGAAGAAAATGAACGAGTGGTTCTGAAAAAACTCTTTTTATTATTTTCATGATTGTTAGTTTCCTATACATTGTAGTTTCATTGTTGCTTTTTTTGCACCTTTAAAGTGAAATGTTACTATATTATTTTGTAAAGATTTTTTATATGGATTTGGTCTTATGGAAGCTGTACAATTTGAGGGTACATAGGCTGTTATGTGTAGAGGCATATGTCCTTGAAATTTATAGATTCTTGTCGTGTTTGTCTCTTGAAAGTCAATGAGTTTTCCATTTGCTTCTAACATATACGCACCATTGTTAGTAACTGGTTTGTGAGCTGTTTGAATGATGGCACTCTCTTTTGTTCCTAAGCTAACATAAGTATGGTTTTCAAAGTGTGAGAAACCTGCTACATTTTCTGAATTATGAAGATTAAAAGTCTCATTGTAATCTTCAAAACGGATTGTTTTTAGGTTACGCATACCACTAAAGAGCCATCTATTTTTTTCATGTGCAACGGAAACTTCGTACATATCCATCACTTTTAGAATATATTCGGAGGTAAATATTGGCATAGTATTTTGTTTTATTGCCCAATTATAGACATATTTTACAGCTTCAATGGAAGCTTGTTTAGAACCCGAATAAAAATGATAGTAAACATCAATAGGTTTGAGTCTTCGTGGTGAATTTGTAAGTTTAAAAGTCTGTACTACCCGTTTAAATCCCCAAAAGGGTCCTAGCCAATTATTTGTAAAAATATTTTCATTTTCTGCACCTGCATAAATTTGGTAATAATCACTGCGTCTAAGCCCAAAAGGAGCAACGAGTGTAAGCCAAGGAAAACTATTTTGAATGGCTGTATCTCCTCCATTGATTGCTAAAATATGATGTTTGTAGATAAAACTAAGTGCATTAACTCTCGGTGCACAATTTCCACTCCAAAAAATTGTTTTTGCCTTTGGTTCTTTATTTGGTTTAATATATTTTGTATTGATATTATCTAAGGTTGTTTGGAGTTCTCTTTTGAGTGAGTATTTGTACCCCTTTGGTTTGAGTCGATATTTTGCTGGAAGTATGCCATTTTTTATTTTCCCCCAAAGGAAAGTATCTGTAAAGGTATTGCTAGCAGGTTCAATATTTGGGAGTGCAAAAATCTGTTTTACAATTTTTATAAGCTGAGGTGAAATTTTTGGATAGAGTCCATGTGGGGCTATCTCTGCCCCAATTACCGAAACTGAAATAGGAATAGAGTATTTTTTTAAAATATTATTTAAAATAGAATCTCCAGAGTATTCACCAAATTTTCCCTCAACACGGTTCATAATGCCATTTCCATCAATATGACTAAAGAGAAGTCTTTTGCCATTTTCTGTGGTAGGGTCTGCTACGGGAAGTTTTTCTAGGTGTAAAGCTTCTTGAAAAAATTTAAATGGATTTGTTACCCAAATATTATTTTTATTAATTCTAACTATATATGACTCTTGTACCATATATCCTCCCCAAGGGGTAAGGGCAGCTGGTGTGGATGTTATATTATTTTCATATTGATATTGTAAGAGTGGTGTACACTGTTTACACGCTATAATTTGTGAGTTATATTCCATAGAAGGCATAATTTCATATCCCATCATGGGGTTTTGAACAGAAATGGATTGTTTGAGTATTGTATTGTTTTGATGTATGGTAATACCAAGTGATTTCAAATCATCTTTTTGTGCATTAAAACCAAAATTTCCTACAATAGCGATTTTTAAGCCCATTTTTTTCACACTATTTATCCATTTGAGAAGTTTTTTTGGTTCTGGGTAGTAGTTTTGCAACCAAATAACAACTGCTTTGTATTGAGAGAGTTGATTTAAATCAGGAAGTCTTTTTTCAATAGGATAAAGTTTTTGAATATATCCAAGATATTCCAAGGGCATTGCACCATATTTATGTGCTTCTGTTGAAATTATATCCAACTTTGGAGCATAAATAAGCGTTAATATCTCTCGTTTTATGGCATTTTTTGAACTTTTTCCATAATGACTGAGATCTTTATCTGATACATAGGGAATAAAACCTTTTTTTTGTAATTTTTTTACGGTCTCTTCTGCTACTTGTTGCTTATCTGTATAATCTACTGCAATAATATCAATGTTATATGCTTTGATTTTATCTAATTTTGTATCAAGCCACTCTCTATCTTGTTTAGAAACTGTTGTATAGTGAAGATTTGCATCTAATCCCTGATAGTAAGATTCAAATAAAACGGCTGTTATGGAGTTGTGGATTTTATCTATAATATTAAAACCGCGATTAATGACAAGCTTTGCATGAGGATAGCGTTTGTGAAATTCATTAATAAAATCTGCAAGGGCATTTTCTGCTTTCTCTATTTGTTGTGGTGTTTTAGAATAAAAATAGTAAGAATCAAGAGTGTCAAAAAAGAAATTTTGAAAGCCACGCTTTATTTCAGGCTCAATTTGATGTGAAAAAATAAATTCCTGATACTCTTTGTTTGTTATATCAAATACATCACTTTTCCAAGTTTTATTGTCTGACTTTATCCAAGAAGTATTACTCTCTTCTTGAAGTTTTGTACCTTTTGCTAACTCTCCAATACTAATATACGCATAGATATTTTTTTTATAGAGAGAAAATCCATGGGTGTTGGTATTTATATAATTTGGTTGGACAATAATATAGTTGTGAATGCCTACTAAAGGGTAAGATATATTTTTGCCATAATAGACGATGGCACTTTTATCTTTAAGAGAGGCAAAAAGGGAGCTGATAAATAAAAATATTATGATAAAAAAACGCAATTAGATTTCCTTGATTGATGTGTATAGTAGTTGATAGTTGATGTAGAGTTGAAAAATTTTCCCACCTATGCCTTGAATGGTATTAGAATAAGAAGCACCGATACTCATATGGTCTTGATGAAATACTTTTCCTCCATAACCTGCATGAAAAGTGTAAGAGTAGCTCTTGCTATCAGAATTATAAGAGGGTGAAAATTCAAAATAGGGTCTCCAGACTCTTGTATAAATTTGGCTATTTTTCATACCATAGGAGAGATTAATTCCGATATTGTAGAAATTATTTGGTAGCACTTGGTAATGTTGTTTTTGTAATCTATCTATAATACCTTTCGAGCCAAATTTTTCTTTATAAAGCCCTTTGTCATAAAAGAGAGCTATAAGAATATCTGGGTAACCACTATGAACTTGTTTAGATATGCTAGCATTAAAATAATCACCTCTACCAAGATAGAGACCATTTTGTGCATAATAGCCTTCTAATTCATAGCGTAGATTCATAGCAGTTGAGGGAAGAAGATGATATGTTATTCGAGGTGAAAGAGTATCTTTTTTACCTCCAAGATAGAGTTGTGTACCCTCTTTTGCTACAATATTTTTACCAATTTTAGCCCCATAAGAGAAGTATGCAGTTGCTTTATGCTCTGCATCAATCCAAAAAGAGAGATAATTTTTCATACGATGATTATAAGCAATTTGCATCTGTATGTATCCTCTTGAAAACTCTTTTTTTAAAGTGAGGTTTACTTTATAAGTTTGTGTTGGTGGATTCATAAGTAATTTTGTATTAGTTGTTTTGTTTTTATATATGTTAAATCCTTCGAGTAAATACCAACTATCTCCTATATAGCTACGATTTGAGAGTTTTATATAGGTTTGTTGTAAGGGATTTCGTAAAACTTCAGAGAGTTTTGCATCAAGCATATTACTTCTTTTTTTACTCAAATCTATCTGATTGATATAGGCATTTTGATTGTCATCATTGTTATTAAGAAGTGCAAAGTTTGTACTCTGTGCAAGTGCAATTTGTCCATCTTTATTGAGTGCATTTACTGCGTCTCCTTGTGAGAGCAAGTGCAGGTATTTGTCGAGTAAATTTTCTATCTTTGAATGTTGTTGGAAAATGAGTGCATCAGAAAATTGTAGCCATAACTCTTTATGTTCCATTCTATTATATATTTGATGGCTCTTGTCAAATGCTTTGTTATAAACAGCCCAAGAATAGGCTATTTCATTGTAATTTTTTTCACTAAGATAGGGTTTTGCTTTTTTGAGTTTTTTCTCAAATTTATCAGGATTAATGACATACATAGCAGCGCGTAGATAGTTGGAGAGGGTTTGGTTATCTCGTTTAAGGGCAGGATTTTTTTTCATTTTCTCTTTGAGTATCTTTGTGATTTCACGCATAATTTTTTGAAATTCTGCTTTATTATTTTGGATTTGTTTGACATAAGCACGAAGGAATTTGTAGGCAATAGTTCGTGTTGTTTTGTCGTTGTTAAAACGCATTCTATCAAGGTAAAATGAGGCTCTGTTAATATCGTTGAGGTAAAAATATGCTGATGCAAGAGGAAAAGAGAGTGCCTCACTTAAAGGTGCATCATCTTCTATATTTAGGAGCATTAATTTTGTGTTTTTTACATCATTAATATCCATAAAATGCCATAAAAAGGAAATTTTAATCTGCATATTGTTTGGTGCAAGTGCAAGTGCTTTTTTAAGGGCAAATTCCTCTTTATTAAATTGTTTATAGTGACGATACACTTTTGATTTAATCATCCAGTAGAGAGGGTTTTTAACTAAAGGAGAGTGCTTTTCATCAATGGAAGCTAAAAGTGTTTTAAGATCTTTGAATCTTTGTTTAGCAATAGCATCATTAGCGTAACTAAAAAACATATAAGTTTTTTTGTATTTTTCATACCCCTCTTTGACAGCTTGCATTGCGACATCATTGTTGATGTTAGGATAAACAAGAGCAATGCGTTCATAATCAACAACTCTTGCTTTTCCTGCATCCATCAGTTTTTTTGATGCCTTTGCAGCAGCAATGTTTTTTTGAAGATACCATGCAAGATCACTGGTCATATCAAAATAATTTAACTCTTTTGTGTTATTACTATCTTGAATTATATTTTTATTTTTTGCATAGGCAAGTACATTATATGCTTTGTTAATTTTTCTATTGATATAGTAATATCTTGCAAGAAGTGTTGCATCAACCTTGGAATAGGGCTTATTATGTTCTATTATAGTGACATATTTCTTTGCACGATCAAGATCACCAATTTCTAAAGAGAGTTCAAGAGATTTTGTTAGTAGGAGTGGATTTTTAGTTCTTTTATACTCACCATCAAGTACTTTTAAAACTTTTTCTGGCATACCAACTTTGGTGTAAACATTAATAAGTTCATCAATATTTTTTTCTGTTGGATTTCTTCTTGCTTTATTAAGAACAAGGGGTTCAATTGCTTCATATTGATAGTAGAGCATTCCATAATTTATTAGTTTATTTTCTAGTACAGGGCTATAATGTATTTCATACATCTTTCTTAGGTATTTCATAGCTTCTGCAGTTCTATTTGTCCATTGGCAAATATTTGCCATTTTTTGATTCCAGTAGTAGGAATTTGGATACTTTTTTGAACCTACTTGAGCTACTTTATAAGCATCTTTAAGATCACCTTTATAGAGAAATACTTGTAATAAAAGTCGAAGTTCTGACGCTTGTTGAGTATTTTTTTTATTTTTTAAAGTTTTATGTTGTTTTGGAACACTTACTCTCTTTGCTTCTTTTATGTTTTTTTTAAAACGATAAGTATATGTCGATGCAAGTGAAGCATGTTTGTATTGCTTTTTAAGTTGTTGAAACCTCTCTTTTGCATTGTAAAGTTGATGAAAACAACCACACCGTACAGTTGCTACATTGGCTATTTGCATCACTCTACAATCTTGTGGATAAGTAGTGTTTAAGAGTTTTTCTTTTTCTGATGCAGGTATACTTAGGAGTTGTACTGTATTACATGTTGGAGTACTTTTAGCATGTAATGTATTTAGTAAAAAAAGTACAATCCAGAAAAAATATTTCACAATATTCCTTTTTGATATAAGATTTTTTTAGCATATTTATCTGCAAGATTTAGTTTTCCAGCAGCAAGATAAATTTTGAGTATAAATTGACGCATCATGATATTTTTTATATATTGCATTTCATACTTATGGGCTAGCTCACTTGCTCGTGTGAGTAAATTACCCGCTTGGAGTGCTTGAATTGCTTTTTGAATGTAAAAATTATGTTCTTTTTGATTTTTTACATTATCTGCAAGTTGTAAATATGTCTTTGATGCCTTTTTGTACATTGAACGCATAAGATAAAATTGTGCTAATGTTTTTTTAATTTTTAAAGCTTTATTGGCATTTTTTTCTAGTGTTAATTGTGCTTCATGATATTTTTTATAGCGAATAAGAATATAGTATTTTGTCATTACCCATTGTTTGGGATTTTTTGTGTCGTATAGTAAAAGTTTTTGAAGATAATTATGGGCATTTTTTTTATCACTAAATTCTAATGCTAAAAAATAGGCATTTTTTAGAAGCGTAACATTTTTAGGTTCTTCTTTGAGTAATTTTTTTACAAAATAGTACTTTGCTGGATTATTCTTTACAAAGCTTGCATTATAATACCATTTTGATGCATTTGTATCATAAAGTTTTTTGGTGTAGATTATGGAAAATAGCTTTTGAATAGTAGGATAGAGCTGTTTTTTCTTTTTATGATTTTTAAGTTGGAAGTATTGAATCATATTTGCTTGAAATGCCAAAAGTGTTGCACCATCTCTTACATACTCTTTTTTTGCATGCATCAGTTTTTTTGCAAGAGGAATGGAGATATTTATATCACGCACTTGCATCTTTTTTTTTAAATAGACAAGCTGAAGCATTGTATCGTTTGGATTATGTTTTAAAAGGTCTTTTAAATAAATCATAGTTAAAGCATAATTGGAATGGTCATCTTCAATGATTTTTTGTAATATATTTTTAGGATAGAGCTGTACGAGGATAAAGATGAAAACAGCTACTAAAAAAAGAAGCTCTTTATTTGTAATAACACTTACTTCTTCTTTATCGGCATTGTACATCTACAATCCCTTTGTGCTTTTTATTTAGAAATTGTAAGATATAACTGTCTTTACTCTTTTTTATTACTTTTGCTTGTGGAATTGTTTGTAGTTTACATCCTTTTTTGAGGTGGTATGTGAGTTTAAGAGGAACTTCTCCTGCGAAAATATATCGCATTGTTTTATTTCCATGAATTGTTTGTACTAATTTTGCATTTGCACTTACAAGATAGTTGCTATTTTGTTGTTTTTTTATCAATGAAATAAAATGATTTTGATGAGGATCCAATGCAACATAAGTACGGTTGTTAATTATTTTTTCACCTACAGTTGTAGCAGAAGAGTCATAATTTATATGTTGTTTTTTTGTCTCAAGTCGAACAGTTTTTAAGTCTTTCATTCCACTTATAAGCCAATTATTATCTTCATTTGCCATAGAAACAGTGTAATAATCCATAACTTTTGGAATGTAGCTTGAAGTAAAAATTGGCATAATATTAGGCTGTTTTAATACCCAATCAAAAACATATCGTAAGGCATTTAGGGATGCTTTTTTTGAACCTGAATATAGATGATAATATATATCAATCGGTTTAAAGCGTCTTGGTTTATCTGTAAGCTTAAATGTTTGTACAACTTTTTTAAATCCCCAAAAAGGTCCGAGCCAATCATTTGTAAATACATTCTCATTTTGTTCACCTGTATATATTTGATAATACTCTTCTCTAGCAATACCAAGAGGTGCTACAAGAGCTAGCCATGGTTCAGTATTGTTAATGGTAGTATCTCCTCCATTGATGGCAAGAATATTATTTTTATAGATGAAAGAAAGCACATTCTTTCTAGGGGCACAGTCTCCACTCCAAAAGACTGTTTTTGCTTTTTTAGGATTATTTTTATCTATAAGATTTTTATTTATAAAATCAAGCATACCTTTTGTTTCATAAGAGATTGAATATTTGTACCCTTTTGGTTTAAGTCTATATTCTGGTTTGAGATTGCCATTTTTGATTTTTCCCCAAAAAAATGTATGGGTAAATGTATGCGTTGCTGGTTCTACATTAGGAAGTGCATAAATTTTTTTCAGTCCTCTTATACATCGTTTTGAGAGTTTTGGATAGAGACCATTTGGCATAACTTCTGCACCAATAAAAGAGACAGAATGAGGAATTTTATATTTTTTGAGTATCTCTTCATAAATCATCTCTCCAGAG
>JALSWC010000093.1 GCA_027060825.1 Sulfurimonas sp. | reverse complement strand
AAAATGAGCCACTATTAAAACAAAAACACCTTTAAACGCATCAAGTGCTAAAGTTGCAATTCCAAGTTTTTTTGCGAGTGCAGGGTTTGTCTCTTTTACAACTCTGAGTACATTTGTAGCACCAATACTTTTGCTACCACTTGCTTTGACATCAACACCTGCAAATTTTTTAGCAAGAATAAGACCAAAAGGTATGCCACCAACTAAATAAGCAACTATAAAAAAGAGGGCATTGGGGTTTGTAATAAAATCCATATATTTTCCTATATAAGTAATTGCGAAATTCTACATCAAAAATCATTATAGGCATATAAAAGGTGTTTATTTAAACCCTTTTTTCGATATAATTCAATTAAATTGTTTAAATTAGGAATTTTTTTGAAATATACAAATGAAGAGTTAAAAGAAAAAATCTTTGAGTTAAAAGAGCGTTTGAGTGTGACTCTTGTTGCACACTTTTATCAGCGTGATGAGGTCTTTGAGTTGGCAGACATTACAGGTGATTCACTAGAACTTGCAAAAAAAACAATGAATGATGATTCTGAATTTGTTCTCTTTTGTGGTGTTGCGTTTATGGGGCAAAGTGTAAAAGTGCTGAGTCCAAAAAAACGGGTAGTGATGCCAAAATTGGCTTGTTGTGCTATGGCTAGAATGATTGATTCACTTTATTATGATGAGTCTGTAAAATTCTTAGAAGAAAATGGCATTGCTAAAGAAAATATTTTACCTATTACATATATAAACTCAAATGCAGATGTAAAAGCAAAAGTTGGCGAAATGGGTGGTATGGTTTGTACAAGCTCCAATGCTAAATTCATTATTGAAACAGCACTCAAAGAGGGTAAGAAAATCCTTTTTGTTCCCGATAGATGCTTAGGGCAAAATATTGCCAATCAAATGGGCTTACAATCTATGGTTATAGGACAAGAGGGCAATCCAAAAGAAGCAGATATAATCTGTTATGACGGCTTTTGTTCTGTGCATCAACTCTTTACGCTTGAAGATATTGCATTTTACCGTAAAAAATTTCCAGGTATTTTAATAGCGACACATCCAGAGTGTGACCCTGCAATTTGTGAGGCGAGTGACTTTGTTGGTTCTACTTCACAGCTTATTAAGTACATTACAGAGTTACCTGAAGAGCAAAAAGTAGCAGTAGGAACCGAGTTTAATATGGTAAATCGATTAAGACCAAAAAATACCTATGTACTGAGTTCTTCAAAACCAGAGTGTCCTACCATGAATGAGACAACACTTGAAGATGTTTACTTGACACTTAAAGCCATTGAAGATGGTTCGCCTATTAATGAGATAGAAGTGGATGAAAAGACACAAAAATGGGCGAAAGTTGCACTAGAAAGAATGCTAGCATTATGATAGAGAGTTTTGTAAAGGCGAGTTTAGCTGAGGATGTTGGGCGTGGAGATTTATATGCTTTAGTTGAACCATCGGTAAGTGCTTGTGCAAAAATTATTGCAAAAAGTGATGGTGTGGTGGCAGGAAGAAAGTATATAGATGCTTTAGCAAAGTTAGAATCTTTTGAGATTGTATGGTTGAAAGATGATGGGGAAACTTTTGTCATGGGAGATACTATTGCAACTTTTAAGGCAGATTCTCATACCCTTTTGCGTTGTGAACGCACCATTTTAGATATGCTTCTTCATGCAAGTTCTATTGCTACGCTTACACGAAAATATGTAGATTTAATAGAGCCTTATGGTGTAAAACTTTTAGATACACGAAAAACAAGACCACTTTTGCGTGTTTTTGAAAAGTATGCAACACGAACGGGTGGGGC
>JALSWC010000092.1 GCA_027060825.1 Sulfurimonas sp. | reverse complement strand
AAAAGTTGCAATGCGTCCACAGATTGACCTTGATGGTGTTAAAAATCTTGTACCAGATTTTGAAAATCCAGAAGTGACTGATGAAGAGATTGATGTAAGAATAAAAGAGATTGCAGAGGGACAAGCAGCTTTAGTTGAAATTGAAGAAGATCGTGCATTAGAATCTGGTGATACTGCTGTTATTGATTTTGAAGGTTTTATTGATGAAGAGGCTTTTGAAGGTGGAAAAGGTGAAAACTTTGAACTTCTTTTAGGTTCAGGTCAATTTATTCCAGGTTTTGAAGATCAACTTATTGATGTAAAAAGTGGTGAAGACAAAGAGGTAACGGTCTCTTTTCCAGAAAATTATGGAAGTAAAGACCTTGCTGGTAAAGAAGCAATGTTTAAAGTAAAAGTACATGCTATTAAAGTAAAAGAGCCTGTTGAAGTAAATGATGCACTTGCTCAAAAACTTTTACAAAAAGAGGATGCTACTTTAGACGCATTAAAAGATGAAGTAAAAAAAGCGATTGAACAAGAGAAAAAAGCAAAACTTTACAATGAAGAGTTAAAACCAAAACTTTTAGAAACATTAGTAGAAAAAATTGACTTTGACCTTCCAGAATTTGTTGTTGAACAAGAGATTGATATGGCTTTAAATAAAAAAGCTTCTGAGATGAGTGAAGATGAAATTAAAGAGCTTCGTGAAAATGCAGATAAACTAAGTGAACTTCGTGAAACTTTCCGTGATGATGCACAGACAAGTGTAAAAGCTACTTTCATTATTGATGCATTGGCACAAGATATGGATGTTAAAGTAGAAGAACAAGAAGTAATGCAGACAATTTATTATGAAGCAATGGGAATGGGTCAAGATCCTCAAAAAGCCTATGAACAATATAAAGATGCAGGGTACCTTCCAGCAATTCAGATGTCAATGGTAGAAGATAGAGTTTTAACAACTCTTTTAAATGAAAAAAAAGAAGCGTAAAGAATGAGTTACATTCCTTATGTAGTTGAAAAAAGTGGGCGTGGTGAACGCTCATACGATATTTTTTCTCGTCTTTTAAAAGATAGAATTGTTATGTTGAGTGGTGAAGTGAATGATGCTGTGGCTTCAACTATTGTGGCACAGTTTTTATTTCTTGAAGCAGAAGATCCTGAAAAAGACATCTATTTTTACATTAACTCTCCAGGTGGAGTTGTAACTGCTGGTATGGCAATATTTGATACAATGAACTATATTCGTCCACATGTAGCTACTATTTGTATAGGTCAAGCAGCATCTATGGGTTCATTTCTTTTAAGTTCAGGTGAAAAAGGCAAGCGTTATGCTTTACCTCATGCACGAATTATGATCCACCAGCCACTTGGTGGGGCTCAAGGGCAGGCAACAGATATAGCTATTCAAGCAGAAGAAATTTTGCGTATGAAAAAAGAACTCAATAGTATCTTGGCTAAAAATACAGGGCAAACTGTGAAAACTATTGAAAAAGATACAGACCGTGATAACTTTATGAGTGCTGCAGAGGCAAAAGATTACGGAATGATTGATGAAGTTTTAATTAAAAACGACAAAGAGTAAGGGGTTGATATGGCAGATGCATTAAAGCGAAAAAGTCGAAGAAATATTGATGCTACTGATGATTCACAAAAGGTACCTGTCATAAACACTCTTGATGACACAAATGTTTCTAGTGATATTGAAATATATGCAAAAGAGGTCTTAGATGCTCTTATAGCAGATAGCCTTCCTCCTACTCCAAATAATTTTTCTCTCTATTTTGATAGACTTCTAGAAGATAAAAGTGAAAATATGCGTAAGCAAATTCATGATATGTTAGTGCTTGAAGAGAGTAATGATGAAGAGACGACACTTGAGCTAGAAAAGAGCCTTAAACAGGGCTTTTCTTCAATTAAAAATATTTTAAATACTACTGTTAATCTCTATAAAAATATCTCTTTAATGACAAAGATTCTTCAAAAAAGAAAAGCAGAACTTGCAAAAGATCCAGAAATTAGTGAAGCTATTGGTATAGTGAGTATTTTAGAAGGTGATGTTTCAAAGCTTAATTCAATTTTAAAGAAACAGAGTACTCAAATGAAAATTTCTTATGATGCGACTGTAAAAATTGTAAAGAGTGTTGAGAGTGAAACTATATTTGATAATCAATTTGGTGTTTACAATAAACGCTATTTATTAACAAAAATTGAGCAAGAGATTGGGCTTATATCGAAGTTTAAACATAAAAGTTCACTTATTTTAATAGAGCTTTCTAAAACGCTTAGAAAAAATATTAAGAATGAAAAAGCCCTTACTTTAATGACTCGAACAATAGCAAGACTGCTTCTTAAAACTTCAAGACGAAGTGATGTTGTGGCATATTATGGAAATGGACTCTTTGCTATGTTATTAAAGCATACAGATATTGAAAGTGCAAAAAAAGCGAGTGAAAGACTCTGTGATTTGGTCTCTAACTCTAACTTTTTTCTAGCTGATCGTGAGATACAGTTACGAATTTCTATAGGAATTACAGATATAGATACAGAACACTCTGTTGAAGAGATAGTGGTAAGTGCTTTAGATGCTGTTGAAAAGGCATACGAGAGCGAAAAATTAGATTATGCCGTAGCTTTACGAGCAAAATAAGAGAGTGAAAAAAATATGCAATTAAAAATTGTTGAGTACCCAGATAGACGATTAAAAGCTAAGTCCAAAGAAATTAAGAATTTTGATGAAAAACTACATAAACTTTTAGATGCAATGCATCCTTTTATGCTTGAAACAAATGGAATTGGTCTTGCGGCTATTCAGGTGAATTATCCTATTCGGGCTTTAATTTTAAATATTCCAAATGAAGAAGGTGAGCAAGAACTTGAAAATCTTTTAGAGATAATAAATCCTGTGATTACAGTGAAGTCTGGAGAGACAAGCTACCAAGAGGGTTGCTTAAGTGTTCCAAAATTCTATGAAGATGTTACGCGTTATGAAAAGATAACACTGCATTATCAGGATCGACATGGAAATGCAAAAATTTTAGAAGCAGATGATTTGCTTGCTATTGCCATTCAGCATGAAATAGACCATCTTGAAGGGATTTTATTTATAGATCATCTTTCCTATTCACGACGAAAAAAGTTTGAAAAAGAGTATAAACGGATGCTGAAAGAAAGAAAAGTTAAAAAATAATATGAAAAAAGTCCGTTGTGCAACTTATGAGGGGATTGCTGCAAAGGTAGTTGATGTAGAATCAACGCTAACTAAAGGCTTACCCTCTTTTGCCATTGTTGGTTTAGCATCAACGGCGATTACCGAATCCAAAGAGAGAGTTAAATCTGCACTTTTAAGCAATGATTTTACTTTCCCTCCTAAACGCATCACCTTTTTACTTGCGCCTTCAGAACTTGCGAAATCTGGTTCACAATTTGATTTAAGTATGGCATTGCTTATTTTACTCAATACCATTGATACAGATTTAAGTGAGTGGTTTGTTTTTGGTGAATTAGGACTTGATGGAAGCGTAAAAGAGAATATTCAGCTCTATCCACTTATCCTTTCTCTTGCAAATCAGGGGCTTATATCTAAAGCTCTTGTTCCTTATGAATCTTTAGCTAAATTGTCAAAAATTCCAAATGTTGCTTTTTATGGCGTAAAAAATCTCAATGAAGCTGTAGAAATTTTAAAAAATCAAGAAAACTTTGAGCCAAATATTCAAAAATCTGAGATTGATTACCCTAGTTACGAGATTGCTCATGAACGCTACTATTATATGAAAGAGTATGAGGAAGATTTTCTTGATGTTCGTGGTCAGGAGGTGGCAAAGAGGGCTGCACTTATATCAGCAGCTGGTTTTCACAATATTATTTTTGAGGGAAGTCCAGGGTGTGGTAAAAGTATGATAGCAAGTAGATTGCGTTATATTCTGCCACCAATGAGTGCAAGTGAGATTTTAGATAGTGCCAAGCTAGAAGTTTTACAAGGGGATGAACCCTCTTTTAGCCCTAGAAGAGCTATGAAAAATCCTCATCATACTGCTACAATGGCGAGTATATTTGGGGGAGGTTCGCATAAGGCAAAGATAGGAGAAGTTGGACTTGCGAACAATGGTATTTTGTTTTTCGATGAGTTACCACATTTTCCTAAAAATGTTTTAGAGTCTCTGCGAGAACCAATGCAAGATGGAAAAATCAGAATTTCTCGTGTAAACTCAAAGGTAGAATACCCTGCAAAATTTTTATTTATAGGGGCGATGAATCCTTGCCCTTGTGGGAATTTACTTGATGCACATAGAGAGTGCCGATGTAGTGATTTGGAGATACAAAGATATAAAAATCGGCTTTCAGACCCCTTTTTAGATAGAATAGATTTGAATATTGTAATGCAAAATGTCAATGCTAACGATACAGCAAGTTACTCCTCAAAAGAGATGCATAAGATGGTTGTTGAAGCCCATATCTTTGCAAAACAGCGAGGGCAGATGAGCTTAAATGCAAATATAAGCGATAAAGAGATAGAAAAATATTGCATTCTTAATGATGAAGCACAGAGTGTTTTAGCGATGGCAATTGAGCGATTTAAACTCTCTTTTAGAAGTATTAAAAAAGTACAAAAAGTTGCTAGAACAATAGCAGATTTGGAGAAATCACAACAAATAGAGAAGAAACATATTTTAGAAGCGATTTCCTATAGAAGAAGGTAAAAGTTACGACACTTTTCCAACTTCATAAAATTTTCTCAACCATGCATCTACTGGATTAATAAGCTTGTAAATAGCAGGGACGACAAAAAGTGTGAGTATCATAGAACTTAAAAGTCCTCCAATGATGGAGATTGCCATTGGTGCTTTTGTTTCGCTCCCTATTCCATCGCCAAGTGCAAGTGGTAGCATTGCAAAAATCATAGCAAATGTGGTCATAAGAATTGGGCGTAATCTTTTTTCTCCTGCTTCAAGCAGTGCTTCATCTGCACTTTTTCCTTTTGCTCTTGCACTATTGGCAAAGTCAACAAGTAAAACGGCATTTTTACCAACCATACCCATCAGGAGCATAAAGCCAATCATAACAAAAAGAGAGAAGTGTAGGTGGCTTATGTAGAGTGCAAGCATAACCCCGATGATGCTGAGTGGTAGTGCAAACATAATGATGATTGGCTGTATAAGTGATTCGTAAAGAATAGCTAAAATAATGAACATAAGAATAACAGAGAGTCCTAGAGCAACACCAAATGCTTTGGCTGTTTTTCCCATCTCTTCAGCAAAACCAGTAAATCTGTATGTAACACCTTTTGGGAGAAGTTTACCTATTTTCTCTTGGGTGTATTTGACTGCACCACCTAAATCAAGTCCAAATAAATCGGCATAAACTGTTACCTGTCTTTGTCTGTCGTAGTGATAAATAGTAGCCTGTGCAGATGCTTTTGTGATGTTGATAAGCCCACTTAAAAATACTAAATCTCCATTTTTTGCACGGAGTTGTATTTTTTGAAGGTCTGCTATGCTTTTTCTATTGGCATCATTAAAACGCAGGGTAATATCATACTGTTTTCCATTCTCTTCAAAGTGCGAAATTGCAATATCACTTGAAAATGCAGTGGCAATGGCAGAGGCTATTTGTGTGGCACTAATGCCGAGAACGCTGGCATTTTCTCTCAGAATGGTAATGTTGTACTCTGGTTTTGGTCTTTCAAGATTTGTATCAATATCCACAAAACCTTTTTTTGCTTTTAGTGCGGCTACAAGATTCTCTTTTGCTTTTTCTAAAGAGGCAAAGGAGTCTGATTTGAGTACAATTTGATACGGAACACTTACCCCTGCACCTTTAATATCTGGAATGGCAGCAACAGTTATAAAGAGATTTTTAGCAAAAGGTTTGAGTGCATCTCTTGTGTTTTGTATGATTTGCTTCTGTTTTATTGCTCTTTTCATTTTCGGTATCAGTTTGACATAGATGCGTGCTTTGTTTTTCTCTTTAGCTGCATCATACGCGATGCTGAGTGTTGTAAATATAACATATTTATTTTCTCTTATTTTATCTTCTACAGCTTTTGATTTTTGTATCATCTCTTGGAGTGATATTCCTGGCTGGGCTTTTATTTTTACAGCAAATTCGGCTTTATCCTCTTTTGGAATGAAGTCCATACCAATTTTAGGAAAGAGAGAGAGTGAACCTATGAAAAGGGCAAGCACAAGAAGGATTGAGGAGATTTTAAAACGCAGTACAAGCTTGAGAATAGATGCATAAATATTTTCTAACCATACAAAAAATGGTTCTGTGAAGTTGTAAAAACGGCTCTCTCCTTTATGTAGTATCCTTGCACTGAGACTTGGAATAAAACTGAGTGCGATTGTGTAGGAAATAATAATGGCAAAACCAACTGTCATAGCAAAACTCTCAAAGAATTTTCCAACAATTCCACTCATATTTGAAACAGGTAAAAATACAGAAAGAAGCATTGCTGAAATCGCTAAAATAGCAAATGCCATCTCTT
>JALSWC010000091.1 GCA_027060825.1 Sulfurimonas sp. | reverse complement strand
AATCATAAGTTTTGATTTTAAGGTAAAAAAGAGATGACAATGGCACGGTTTTGAGTTTGTTAGCAATGCAAGTGCAGTTGCTGCAAAAAGTTCTTTTAATGCCATATTTGTCTCCCTTTAAAATTTTCTTGTAATTATATCACAATTATTTGAGTGATTGTAAAAACTGTGTCATAAAACGCACACCAGCTCCTGTACCACCATATACATTTACATCCCATGGAGTCTCTGTATAGGCACTTCCAGCAATGTCAAAATGAAGCCATTTTTCTTTGTTTTCTTCTTTAATAAAGTTATCTAAAAAGAGTCCAGCAGTAATAGCTCCACCATAAGGTTTATTTGAGATATTACAGATGTCTGCTATTTCGCTTTTGAGCTGTTTTTTAAGGTGTTTATTAAATGGAAGTGTTGCTGTTAATTCACCTGCTTTTTTAGAGGCTTTCCCTAACTCATGTTTTAACTTACTTGAGTGACCCATGACACCTGTTGTATATTGTCCAAGGGCTACCATACAAGCACCTGTAAGTGTTGCAAAGTCAAAAAGATAGTCAGGGTTTTTTACTTTTTCTTGTGCATAGTCAAGCACATCGGCAAGTACCAAACGACCTTCTGCATCAGTGTTGCGTACTTCAATAGTATCGCCTTTACGAGAAACAAGTACATCATCAGGTTTGTACGCATCTCCACCTATCATATTTTCAACTGCACCAACAAATGCATGCACTTCAATGTCAAGTTTCAGTTCACTCACTGCTTTTATGATGCCAAGAACAGCACATGCTCCAGCTTTGTCCATCTTCATAGTTACCATAGAAGTAGCAGGTTTAAGGCTTAATCCACCACTATCGTAAGTAAGTCCTTTTCCTATAAGTGCTATGCGTTTTTTTGCATTTTGAGGTTTATATGCAAGGTGGATGAGTTTACTCTCATGGCGAGAAGCACGACCAACTGCAAGGATGCCACCACAACGCTCTTTTTTTAGTGCTTTTTCATCTAATATATTGCACTCTAAATTATTATTTTTTGCCAGTTTCTTCGCAAGTTTTGCAAGTGTTTGGGGGTGCATATCATCAGGAGCTGTATTTACTATATCACGAGTAAAACATGTTGCTTCAGCGATTACTATTGCCTCTTCAAAAAGGGCACTTAACTCTTGTACATCATCACAAGAGAGATAGATTTTTTTGATTTTCATCTTTTTTGGATTTGATTTATAGGTATTAAATTCATACCCTCCAAGTATTAGTCCTTCTATAATTGGGCGTAAACTCATTTTGTCAACTGCTATAGAGAGTGATTTATACTCAAAACTTTTGATGGCTTTTGCAACTGTCGCTGCTGCTGTTCGGAGGTTTTCATCAGAATGCTCTTCAAGACCACAAAAGAGAAGTGATTTTCCATGCATTGGACAGAGTGTGCCTTGTTCTGCTTTAAATCCTGCTTTATTTAAAGTTCTTTTAAATTTTGCCTTTGTTAGTCTTTGGGGCGTAAGCAACTTTAGTATAAGGTTCTTTTTATCGTTAATCGAGTCTTTATTGATAAGTTCTATTTTCATTCTTGTTCCATTTAGTAATTTCTTTTACATATATTAGCAAAATATTAAAAACAATTATCCTTTAACTTGTTTCAAACTTTATTTTTTGTAAAATAGTTGGTAGTTCTTTTTGTGAGATTAATTTTATCAGTTCTAAAGTGAGTAGCAACAATTTTATAATTTTGATACCCCTCTATCTCTTTAAATGTCAAGTTATTCTTCGGCATTTTTAAATTTGGCACTTCAGAGTTATTTGTTAAATATACATC
>JALSWC010000090.1 GCA_027060825.1 Sulfurimonas sp. | reverse complement strand
GGAGCTATTAAGAGGGTTCTCTTCAAAAAAATTAGACACAGAAAGAACTTATCCAATCCATTCAAGCGATGGGAATGAAATACTAACAATGAAAATCAAGCAAAAACAAGGTAAAAAATTTCTCTCAATTTATTTCAGCAATATTCAAAAAACTCTTTTTTTAGACTCGATAACATGTGTAATTCTAGCCTCTCAATTTGGAAAGATTTTACAAAGGTGTGAGGCATGGCAATGGCAAGAGCGGGCTCTATAAATTATCAAGTTTCTAAAATCATAAAAGAGCATAACGGAATAGGTCAAAGTAAGCTAGAAAGACGCAATGAGACTGGGCTTAAAGCAGAAAACGGGCATAGAATAAGTGATAAATTTCATAGTTACAAAAGCCTGGATAACGCACGAGCAGACCTTACAAACTTGGGTAAGTTTGCTAAGGGACAAGGTATCAAAGATATGAGTAAAATTAATTCAAAAATAGTCAAAGATTGGATTAATAGTAAAAATATAAGCTACTCTACCGCCTCAAATTATATCAGCGAATTAAATAAAATTCATGAACATATGAGCTTTACCAGGGCGGAAATGAAAGAGTTAAGAGTAGAACTAAAAAAAGAACTAGGAACATCAAAAAATCTTGGTTCAAGGTCATATAAAGGACTCGATAGAATACAATTACAAAATAGAAGCCAACCAGCTTTTGAATTACAGAGAGATTATGGGCTACGAATGAGTGCATCAACTCATATAAATATCGAAAAACAAATTCAAAGAAACACGCTCTCATATCAAGAGAAAGGTGGCAAATGGAACGAAAAAGAACTTAATCCGACTCTTGTATCAAAAATTAAAGAAAATGCTGTAAATGGCAAATATGAGATTAATAATAAAACTTATTCGAGAGACTTACAAAAAGAGATTGAAAAAACTGGACAAAAATACAACGGAACTCATGGAATACGCCATTCTTACGCCCAAAATCAACTAGAATTAGGAAAAACTAAGCAAGAGGTTTCAGAGGCTATGGGACATAAAAGAGAAGAAATCACAAATACTTATTTAAGATAAAAAATTATATAAATTACTATATAGTAATTTTCTCTTTTTTCACGAATAAAGCCCATCAGCAGTGAAATAAGAGAAGACTTATTTTAGTATTACTTTTGTTTTTTTTGAGCTAAAAAGTGCTTTAAAATGATGAATTTTACTATGTTTTTTCATAGTCATATTTGCAATATTCACTACTTACTTTAAGTTTCAAGTATATTTTACTAAACTTAAACTATAATATATTACAAATTATCATATATTTATACTAATTATATGTAAATATGCAATAATATTAAGTAAATATAGCAATATTTATGCCTAAATGACACTATTTTAGCTTATTCTTACTAAAAACTTAATTAAAATAATTAATATTAAACCATAAGAATTGAAATAAAACTCATTAAACTTAAATAAATTAATTACTCTTTAAAGTTTAGTAATATTTAAGCTAATAATGGAGAAGTACAAAAAATCGCTCATATTTATCTCTGAAGCTCTTTTTTATGCCGAGGCGAGGATTTGTACTCTTTTTTGCTTTTTTTGGCTTGTATGCCCCTCATTTTGTCTTTTATCGCTAAGAAAATAACATCTCAAGAGTAGATATTCGGTCTTTAGTTATAAAAATAACAACTTTGGTTCTAGACCAACAAAGGTACTAAAGTGCCCATAGAATTTTTTTAAACATCCTATTTTAGGGGTTATATGTAGAAATTATGCATGTATTAATGTTAAAGTAAAAAAACAACTCTTAAATTTT
>JALSWC010000089.1 GCA_027060825.1 Sulfurimonas sp. | reverse complement strand
AAGTTAGTAAAAGTTCTTGTCCTTCTTTATATGTGTGCATATAACTCCAGCGAGTCCAACATTTAGGTAGTACTAAGCCTTTTAATTTTGCTTCAACATAGTTTTTACCACCATCAAATGATAAATCAACACCAGCAATAGTTCCCATACCAGACCAAGCAAGACCTTCGATTTCTACAATGTCACCATCTTTTAAATCTGTCCAGTCAATTTCTGGGCATGGAGATGTTACTGTTGAGTTTACTTCATTTGCATAGAAGTGCTGGATTGCTTTTCCTGTAGGCTTAAGTACAGTATATTTAGCAGTTTCCTCTTTACAAGCCCAAGGGCCATCAGCAAAGTCTAATCTTCTTAGCCATTTTACACATAAGTTACCTTCCCAGCCTGGAACAAGTAAGCGAATTGGGTAGCCTTGTTCTGGACGCAGTGCTTCACCATTTTGTCCCCAAACAATCATAGCGTCATCTAGAACTTTTTCTATAGGAATTGTTCTACCCATATGTGAGGAGTCTCCACCCTCTGCAAGCATCCATCTTGCATCTGGTTTTAAACCTAAGTCTGCTAAAATATCTTTAATATAAACACCAGTCCACTGAGCACATGACATAAAACCTTTTGCAAATTGTAAAGAGTTATATTGAGGACCTCTCCACTCTTGTCCACCATTAGCAGGACACTCGATGAAGTGAGTACGAGTAACACTCGGATAGCGTTTAAGCTGTTTCATTGTAAGCACAAGAGGTTTATCAACCAAACCAGTAATCATAAGTCTATGCTCATTGGGATTAATTTGTGCTACACCACCATGACAACGGCTAAAGAATAATCCATTTGGAGTAATTATTCCACTTAAGTCTTGTATAGGTGTAACTGCAATAGATGCTCTGTAATTACCTGAAGCAAGTAGTTTTGTATATCTTCTCGTTACATTATGCTCATATTTTGATGGCATACCATAAAGATTTTTTGTTATTGGATCACCCCAAACAGTTCCCCACTTTGGGACTTCCATAATAGCCGAGTCATCCGCCTTAGCGTTTGAGGATAGAAGCGATGTTCCAGCAAGTGCAGTAACTGAAAGTGCTGCTGTTTTTCTGAAAAAGTCTCTTCTCTTAAGACTTGTATTTTGAACATCTTCAGTAGATGCCATCTCTAAGTCTTGTTGAGATTTTTTAATATCCACATTTTCTCCTTTAAATTAGTTATTGATTTATATATGTCTGACAACATGAAATATAAAATTTTTACAAGAACTATTATACAGAAAAGGGGATAGAATTGTGATGATATTATTGAAAAAACTTATGTTAGTTACTTATTGAAACAGTTTTATTATTATTTAAAATAGTTATATTATTGAAGTGAATATTCTTAATTTGCATGCCTTATAGTAGAGACTTTTTTACATTTTTACAATGCCAAGAATAAGATAAGTTTCACTCTCTTTTTCATAGTAAAATGGAATACGAAGACCTTTATGTTCAATATCTTTAATGTTTTCATTGTCAAAAAGAGTAGATTTTTTAAACTTTTGAATTTTTGTTGGAATATTTATAATGACTGTATCGAGATAGAGTTTGAAATTTTTTGCAATATCAAGCTGTTCATTTGGAAACTCTTCTAAAAGAGAACGGAGTTGCGTTTGGTAGGTCTCTGTACAGAGTATTTGCATTATTTACCTCTCTCTTGAAGCCACTTTGTACTCTCTTGCATGCAAAGAGAAAACTCTTTTGCAGAGCTTCTCTCTTTTAAAAAACGCTCAAGGGCTTCTTGCATCGCTTTTTGCGCTTCTGTATTGTTTTTTTGTTGCATATTACTTACTTTCGCATCCTATTTTTTTACATGTTGTTGTATTGATGATAGACATCTGTTTTTGAATAAGTTCTACTTTTTCATCATCATCAGCCATATCAAAATCTTCATTATTTGTTATATATTTTTTTAGCTGTGTCATTTGAAATGGATTTCCATGTTCATATACAATTTCACCACCATGTTTTCCTTGAAGAAAAGTAAATGCCATAACTACGATAGTCAGTAAAATACCAAAAATTTGAATGCTACTCTTTTTCATTCTGCATCCAACTATTTGTATAAGAGCAACAATAGCCATTGCTATAGCAAGGTAACGACCGAGATTTCTATGTTCTAAAAGTTCAGCTTTTCCAGCAGCATCAAGAAAGCCAAAAACCTCAGGACCTGCAATTTTTTCGCCAGTGTACCAAACACCTATCATGGCAATGGCTGCAAGAAGAGCAGTTCGGGCAGAAATTTTTGCCATGGTTTCTGTTCTATTGAATATATAAATAATACCAAATGTTGCAGCAACAAGTGGTAAAATCATTGCAAAGTGGACTGTAGCGGGGTGAATCATCATAATATCTTCCTTTTATTTTTAGCGAATTATATTCCATATAATATAAAAAAGATTTATATTACTATAATAATTTCTTATTTTAAGTTAAAATTTATTTCTCTTTTTTCTCTATTACATCTTTTGCTGATTTCATAGCTGAACCAAAAACTATGCGTGCTGCTTCCATCGCCTGTACACCCATACGCTTTGCCTCTTTTGCTTTTGGTGATTGCATAGCGACATCCGCTTTTTTTACAGCACCTTTAGCAAAATTAGAAAATCTACTACGAATAATATCTGCCGTTTCTTTGGAAATATTTACAAGCTCTTCTAAGTCATAACGCATATCTTTGTTGATTTCTATAAGCATTTTTCGCAGTAGTTGAGAGCTTTCACTCGCTTGTGTAAGGATGATTTGAGAAAAAAGTGTATCTGTTTGGTTCAAATCTTCAATGATTGTATCGTAATCTTCTATAAGAATATGCTTTGCTTCTATTGGCATATAGGCAACTCTTTGTTTAAATCTATCAATAGACTTCATTAAACCAGCACGCATACCTTTAAGCGTTAAACGCAGTATAGCATTGGCTTTTGTTGGTGTTGCTTCTGCAATCTCAATAGCAGTTGCTAAAATTGTTGAGAGAATTTTACGCACACGGATGGTATTTAAAGAACCCTCTTTTATGGCTTCAAATGTAATCTCTTTGATTACCTCTTTAAGAGATTCATCAATATCACCATCTTGCTCTTTTTCTAAAGAGGTAACAATGGCAGACTCTACCATTTCACTTAAAATATCATATAAATCAATAGATTGTAGTTTTATGTGATGAAGTGCAATTCGTGCATCTTCCTCTGGTTTTACATCATTTTCCAGAACATGAAATATCTCATATTTTGTCTCTTGAAGTTCCTCTGCTTTTTTCTCTAATGCTCTTTCAATATTCTCTTTTTGTACTAAAAGATTTTCTACTTCATCTTGCAGAGATTTTGTTTCTATCTCTACAAGAGCTGTTGTAACTGTTTTAATGTCATTTACACTAAGCTCATTTAAGTCAATTTCTGCTCTTTTTAGAGTATCTACAACTCTTTGTGAAATATTTTTAAATTTATGATTATAGACTTTTTTAACTTTTAATTCTAATTCATTTGTATCCATTATTCTTTCCTTTTTTAAAGAACCATTTTTATATCTTGATGTTTTTTAAGGGCATCAAATATAAAAGTTCTATCATCTTCATTATGGACGAGCAAATCCAAATTCATACTGATATATTTTCCACTTTTTGAACTGTTTGACGGTGTAAGTTTATGCTCTCTCTCTTCAACAACATCACGAACAGCTTTTTTTAGCGTCTCTTCCTCACTTGCTATGACTTTATAGCACCAATTACAAGGGTACTCAAGTTCTAGTTTTTTCCCCTCTAGTTTATCGTTTAAAGTTTCCACTTTTTCCTCCTGATTTTGATTCGAGTTGTACATTGTTGATAATCATACCTTTATCTATGGCTTTGACCATATCATATATTGTCAATAGTCCTACACTTACACCTGTAAGGGCTTCCATCTCTACCCCCGTTTGTCCTGTAAGTTTTGCAGTTACTGTCAGTTTAAATCCTGGAAGTTCTTCAATTTCATCAATATCACAATTAATGCCTGTAAGATTGAGAGGATGGCACATAGGGATGAGAGTGCTTGTCTGTTTTGTTCCCATAATAGCAGCAATTACAGCCGTTTGCAAAACGGGTCCTTTTTTTGTCTTTTCACTTACAATTGCATCATAAGCATCTTGACTCATTTGTATGGTTCCACTTGCTACTGCAACTCTTGTTGTATTGCTCTTGTCACTCACATCGACCATTTTAGGACGCTGGTTTTCATCTAAATGTGTTAAATTCATCTTTGCTCTTTTGTATTTTTTTTATTATTATAGCGAACTATTGTTTATAATTTTAAGAGCTTCTTTATATTGATGAGGGTGGTTGAGATTTAAAAATGGTTGGGTTTGAGAAAAGTGACAATAATTTGTATGGGAGTTCTTTAAAAGATGACCGAGTTTATGGTTCCCATGTCTGAGCATCTCTTCAAAACTTTTTTGGAGTGAATTATGGTAGATGCCACACAGAGGTTGTATGCCTTCTTCTGTTTTTGCTATTGTTGCATCAAATTTATCTCTATCTGCTTCAAAAAGTTTTTTTATCTCTTTGTGTGTCACAAAAGGGGTATCAACACTGAGTGCAAAAAATTTATCACTCTCTAGCTCTTTCCATGCAGAGACAAACCCGACAGTAGGTGCAAAAATATTAGGAGTCGCTATATCTTCTATAAAATTTGCTTTAAAATCAAATTTGGATTTATCTTTGCATGAAATATAAACGGTAGTAAAAATTTTAGAAAGTTTAGCATACTGGTAATGCGTAAGCGTATCAAAACCTGCAAAAGGAAGAAGTGCTTTATCTTCTCCCATTCTGCTACTTTTGCCACCTGCAAAAAGAATGCATGGGGTGTCAATCATTTAACGAGGGTCTGTAATATAGCCTGTAATTGCAGAGATTGCAGCGACTGCTGAATTTGCAAGATAGACTTTAGAGGAGCGACTTCCCATACGACCTACAAAGTTTCTGTTTGTAGTTGAAACGGCTACCTCATTATCTCCAAGAATCCCCATATATCCACCAAGACAAGCACCACAAGTTGGATTACTTACAACACCACCAGCATCAACGATGATGTCAATATAGCCTAAATGGTTTGCTTCACGAAGGATTTTTTGTGTCCCTGGAGTGACAATCAAACGCACATCAGGATGCACTTTTTTCCCTTTTAAAATCTCTGAAGCTACTTTTAAATCACCTAAACGACCATTTGTACAGCTTCCAATGAAAGCTTGATCTATTTTGATTTTGTCTGCAACAGCTTGTACCACAGAGTGTCCATTAGATGGTAAAAATGGGTATGCAATAACAGGGTCAAGATTTGCAACATCTATCTCTAAAATTTCTACATAGTTTGCGTCTTCATCAGAGTAGTGAATTTGTGGTTCTCGTGCTAAATTTTTGTCTGCTAAAAACTCTTTTGTAATAGCATCAACGGCAACAATACCATTTTTTGCACCTGCTTCAATCGCCATATTGCACATTGAAAATCTATCGTCCATATTGAGGTACTCTATGGTGCTTCCTGTAAACTCTAAAGTTCTATAAAGCGCTCCATCTACACCAATCATACGGATAATCTCTAAAATGATGTCTTTTCCTGTTGTATATTTACCAGGTTTTCCTGAAAGGACTACTTTGATAGACTCAGGAACTTTAAACCAGTTGCCTCCACTAATCATAGCAAATGCAAGGTCAGTTGAACCCATACCTGTTGAAAATGCACCTAAAGCACCATGTGTACAAGTGTGAGAGTCTGCACCGATGATGACATCACCAGGAACAACAAGCCCTTTTTCTGGTAAAAGTGCATGTTCAATTCCCATATCTTTCTCATCAAAAAAGTTTTTAAGGCTATGTTTTTTTGCAAAGTCACGGCTAATTCTTGCTTGATTTGCTGAAGCTATATCTTTTGCAGGAATGAAGTGGTCAAGAACAATGGAAAATCCATCAGGATTTGCAAGTTTCTCTGCACCACTATCCTCAAATGCTTTTATGGAAATAGGCGTTGTAATGTCATTTCCAATAACCATATCAATAGGAGAACGGACGATTTCGCCTGCATATACTTTTTTACCGACATGCTCGGAAAATATTTTTTCTGTTATAGTTTGAGCCATAATTATGAACCTCTTAATAGTTTGATACTTCACCCCATAAATGAGGTGGATTCTTGTTCCATAACCTAACTGGCTATTTTCAGACAAGCATTTAAAGTTGGGTATATCCTACCTAGACTATATGTTTTGAAAGGAATTGACTACTTGGTTTTCATAGCATTGATTGCGATTCAATGGTGGTATTATAGCATATTTTTCAGCAAATACCACTTATATCCACCTCTTTTAAGGGGTGGATATAAGCGGTATTAGTCTGGAGTATCTTGTTGTTGAATATATTGCTTAACTATTTCAAGTGGAGCATCACCAACAGAACCAGCAAAATATGACCTATGCCATAAAGCAGAACCTTTACCCCAATATCTCTCTTTAATATT
>JALSWC010000088.1 GCA_027060825.1 Sulfurimonas sp. | reverse complement strand
ATATTGCCAAAATTTGACTATAATTGCAAAAAAATTTAAGGATAGAAAAAAATGGCACAAGTACCAGAAAATATTGGATGTGAAAATCCAGAATGTATAGCAAAAGATGAGTGTAAAAGACAAGTGATTGCTAAAAATGGCACAGCAGTTGAAGTAAAAACATTTGGTGGTACAGCTGAAAAGAAATGTGGTAAGTTTTTACAAAAATAGTTTGAAATACTTACTCCCTCTTCTCGTAATTTTTTTCACTGCATGTAGCATAAAAAATTACGAGCATAGTGAAGCAAAAATCGTCACTATAAAATCTCCCAAAATTAAATTTTCAGATATAGGATATATTAGGCATACAAATGATGCTATTGAGCTTGAGCTTTTTGAAGCTGGGCAAATTTTTCAAAAAATTGACATCAATAGAATGATTTGTGTGCAAGATGGTTGTATGAGTAAACACAGCTTTAATAAAGAGTACCTAAATGCCTCTTATCCTAATGATATTTTGCAAAATATCATACTAGGTCATGCAATTTATGCTCAAAAAAATCAGCATAAATTGGATGATGGATTTATACAAATTATAAAAAATAGAAATGTCGATATAAAATATAGGGTTAATGCTTATGAGAGCTTTTTTAAAGATAGAAAAAATCATATTATTATAAGAATAAAGGAACTGAAATGAAAAAATTTGTAGGTGCACATGTAAGTGCAAGTGGTGGTGTTTACAATGCTCCTCTCAACGCAGAGAAAATAGGTGCAAAAGCATTTGCTCTTTTTACAAAAAATCAGAGACAATGGACAGCGAAGCCACTTGATACACAGACAATAGATAAGTTTAAAAAAGCACTTGATGCAAGTGGTATTTTACCCAAACATGTGTTACCTCATGACAGCTACCTTATAAACCTTGGACATCCTGAAATTGAGAAACTAGAAAAATCAAGGGCTGCGTTTATAGATGAACTAGAGCGTTGTGATTTGCTAGGGCTTGACAGACTTAATTTCCATCCAGGGAGTCACTTGGCAAAAGTGGCTAAAAAAGATAAAGAGAACCCAGAAGTAATGCAACCCATAGAAGATGTATGCCTTGATGTGATTGCAGAATCTATTAACATGGCACTTGATAAGACAAAAAATGTCAAAGCAGTCATCGAAAATACTGCAGGGCAGGGCAGTAACCTTGGTTGGAAGTTTGAACATATTGCACATATCATCGACAAAGTAGAAGATAAAAGTCGTGTTGGGGTTTGCATCGACACTTGTCATATGTTTACAGCAGGCTATGACATAAGAACTCGTGATGCCTATGATAAAACATGGAATGAGTTTGAAAATATTATAGGTTTTGAGTATTTGAGTGGAATGCACATTAATGACTCTAAACCACCACTTGGCTCACATGTGGACAGACACCACTCACTTGGAAAGGGTGAAATTGGAATTGATGCGTTTAAGTTTATTATGAATGATGAAAGAATGGATGATATTCCACTTATTTTAGAGACGATTGATGAGACTATTTGGAAAGAAGAGATAGAGATGCTTTACTCTTTTATGGAGTAAAATAGAAATTTTCGTTACAATGTGGGTATATTTTAAAAAGGGAAGTGAAATTTTATATGTTTACACTAGAATTAAAAAAACTACCAGTTGGAATACAAACATTTAAAAAAATAATAGAGGAAAATTATCTTTATATAGATAAAACTGATATAGCCTATGATTTAATAACTAAAGAGAGTCAGTATATCTTTTTATCTCGCCCTAGAAGATTTGGTAAGTCACTTTTTTTAGATACTTTGCATAATATTTTTGAGG
>JALSWC010000087.1 GCA_027060825.1 Sulfurimonas sp. | reverse complement strand
AAAAGTTGATAAAATTATTACAAAAAAAATTTTAACAAGTGAAAAAAAATGAGAGTAATTATAATACGCTGTGGTGCACTTGGAGATCTGGTCTATGCAACGAGTGTAATAGATGCCTTAAAAGCAGAATACGGTAAAAATACAATTATTGATTTTGTATCTACACCAGGAACTTCAAAAATATTTGATAATGACCCGAGAATTCACCATGTTTTTCCACTTCAACATAAAAAAGTACCTATATTCTTAAGCAAACAAAAACGAGAAATCATTAAAATTTCAAAAAAAACACCATATGATTTATTAATAAATTTTGAATTCGGAAAACAGTTTTTATCTCTTATCGAAGCTATTAATGCTAAGAAAAAAATTGGTGCTTTAATAGAAAATATTATTTTTCCTACTGAAATTGTACATATGGTTGACATTATCAAATACACTTTTAAAAATATTGTTTCCCCAACTGTTTATAAAACAAGTTTTCCCCATCTTATAGGTACAGATAAAGACAAAGTACGCAAGAAATACAATCTACCAAAACATTTTATTGTTCTAAGCCCAAGTAATTCTCATCAAAAACGAAATATTATGAACTACAGAGCATGGCCAAATGAACACTGGAAGAAACTTATAAAGATTCTTTCATCGACATCTTTACCTATTGTTATTATTGGAGATAAGAATGAAGAGGAATTTTTTAAACATTTAAAACCATACCCAATAAACACAATAAATCTTGTAGGAAAAACCCCATTGTCTGATCTTATAAGTCTCATAGAACTCGCGGATGCACTTGTAGCAACAGATACAGGAACAGCACATATAGCATCTGCTGTTAATACTGAAATATTTGTGTTAATTGGTCCAACTCCTGCTAACCAAACAGGACCTTATCAAACACAATGTAATAAAGTCCATATTATTTCTCTGCATCTACCCTGTTCTCCATGCTACAAGACAAAAACAATGAAACAATGTAAAGACAATATCTGTATGAAACAAATAACACCAAATATGGTTTATAGAAGTCTCTTATCAGCTAAAGTAGTGTAAAATAAGAGCATAATATTCAAAAAAAGGCTATGTATGCTTACTACGAAACAAGTAAAAACAAGCGTCATTATCTCTGTTTACAAAAACACGCAAGCCCTTAAAAGTGTTTTAGATTCACTTTCTTTACAAACATATCTCCCTGATGAGATTATCATTTCTGAAGATGCTAATTCACAAGAGATGCAAACATTTATAGAATATTATAAAAGTAGTTTAAATATTCTGCATATTACTCAAAAAGATGAAGGATGGAGAAAGAATAAGGCACTCAATAATGCAATACGAACAGCAAAGAATGAATATCTAATTTTTATTGATGGTGATGTTGTTCCACATCCAAGATTTATCGAAGGACATCTTACACACAAAAGAAAAAAGCGTGTTTGTGCAGGTAAAAGGGTAGAACTCGGTCCACAATATTCAAAAAAATTAATTAATGGTACTCTTTCAATTAGTCAATTAACACAAACATTTCTTTTTCGTATTTATAGTATTCATAGAGATGGGGCAAGACACTATGAGGATGGTATCTATTTTCAACCAACAAGCTGGATTTATAAAAATATTATTCAAAAAAAAGTTATCAGCTACCTTATTGGATGCAACTTTTCATGCTATAAAGAAGATATAAAAAGTATAAATGGTTTTAATGAAGATTATATTCATCCTGCAATAGGAGAAGATGTTGATATAAACTGGCGTTTTCGTGCAGCAGGTATTGAAGTCATATCATGTCGGAATATTGCTAATGTTTATCATCTTTGGCATAGAAAAGGTTTTGGCTCCGCAGAAGGTAAAATCAATAATATCATTTTAAAAAATAATTTTGATAAAAATAGATTTATCTGTTTAAATGGACTCAAAAAATTACAAGAAGGAATATAGATGAAAGGCATAATTTTAGCAGGAGGTAGTGGAACACGCCTCTACCCCATTACAAAAGGTGTAAGTAAACAGCTTGTCCCTATCTATGATAAACCGATGATTTACTATCCACTTTCTGTTTTAATGTTAGCAGGGATAAAAGAGGTACTCATCATTTCTACTCCTACAGATTTACCTAGGTTTGAACAGCTTTTAGGTGATGGCTCAGACTTAGGTATGCAATTTAGTTACAAAGTACAACCCTCTCCAGATGGACTTGCTCAAGCATTCATCTTAGGGGAAGAGTTCATAGCTAATGATGATGTATGTTTAGTACTTGGTGACAATATCTTTTATGGACATGGACTTACAGAACTTTTAGCGCAAAGTGTAAGAAACGCACAAGAGAAAAACAAAGCAACAGTTTATGGTTACTATGTAAATGATCCAGAGCGTTATGGTGTAGCAGAGTTTGATGCAGATGGTACAGTCATATCAATAGAGGAAAAACCTGAAAATCCTAAGAGTAACTACGCAGTAGTAGGTCTTTACTTCTACCCTAACGATGTTGTACAAAAAGCTAAAGAGGTAAAACCAAGCGATAGAGGAGAGTTAGAAATAACAACACTCAATCAAGCCTATCTGCAAGAGAATCGTATGAGAGTAGAACTGATGGGACGAGGCTATGCATGGCTAGATACTGGAACCCATGAATCACTACTAGAAGCAAGTATGTTCATTCAGACCATAGAGAAACGCCAAGGTTTAAAAGTAGCTTGTATAGAAGAGATAGCACATGAGATGGGTTACATCACAGCAAAAGAGATGTTAAAACTTGCAGAGCCTTTGAAAAAGAATCAGTATGGACAGTATCTCATAAAAAGAGCAAAAGAGGAGATAGTACCACGATGAAATTCACAAGAACAGACATAGAAGATGTAATCATCATAGAACCAAAAGTTCATGGAGATGATAGAGGCTACTTTGTAGAGACTTTTAGAGCAGATAAACTAGAAGAGTTTTTAGGCTATAAAATAGACTTTTGTCAAGATAATGAAAGTAAAAGCTCACGAGGTGTTCTTCGTGGATTACACTACCAACTCCACCCTGCAGCACAAACAAAACTTGTAAGAGTCATTCAAGGGCGTGTACTAGATGTAGCAGTGGACATTAGAAAAGGAAGTCCTACTTTTGGGAAGCATGTAAGTGTAGAGCTTAGTGGTGAGAATAAACGCCAACTCTTAGTGCCTCGTGGATTTGCACATGCATTTGTAGTGCTTGAAGATAATACTACTTTTGCATATAAAGTAGATAACTACTACTCTCCTGAAAATGACAGAGGCATACTCTTTGGTGATGAAGCCTTAGGTATTGATTGGACAATCCCCAAAGAAGAGCTTAAACTCTCTGCAAAAGATCAGGTGCAACCAAAGTTAGCTGATACTGATGATATATTTGACTATGAAGTAAACTATTATGCCTAACATTTTAGTAACAGGTTCAAAAGGGCAACTCGGTTCGGAACTGCAAGAGCTTTCAAGTGAGTATGATTATAATTTTTACTTTACAGATAGAGACTCTTTAGATGTTACAGACAAAGAGAGTATAGTCGCATTTATAAAAAACAATGTTATTGACACTGTTATAAACGCAGCGGCATATACTGCAGTAGATAAAGCAGAAGAAGATACAGTAAATGCAGACAAAGTGAATCATTTAGCAACACAATATTTAGCAGAGATTTCAAAAGAACACAATATAAAACTCATTCATGTCTCAACAGATTATGTATTTGATGGTAAAAACTATAAACCATACACTGAAGATGACGCTACAAATCCTAATGGAGTTTACGGAGCTACAAAACTTGCAGGTGAAAAGGTAATGCAGGAGATAAACCCTAAAAATGCCATTATCATAAGAACATCATGGGTATATAGCAGCTTTGGTGCAAACTTTGTAAAGACTATGTTGCGTTTAGGTAAAGAGAGAGATTCTCTTGGTGTGATATTTGATCAAGTAGGAACACCTACTTATACAAGAGATTTGGCAAAAGCAATTTTAGAGATACTTCCTAAAATTAAAAATGATAATGTAGCAATATATAACTACTCAAGCGAAGGAGTTCTTAGCTGGTATGACTTTGCTAAAGAGATAATGAGAATGGCAAAGTTGGAGTGTCAAATCAACCCTATAGAGACAAAAGAGTATCCAACTCCAGTGACAAGACCTCATTATAGCTTGCTTAATAAAGCTAAAATAAAAAAAGAGTTCAACATAGACATTCCTTACTGGAAAGATTCACTCGATGAGTGTTTACAAATAATGGATGAGAGAAAGTGAAAATAGACAAACTCAAAGAACAGATAGGTTGGTTAAACTTGACAGTGTATCTATGATAAAATTAGTAATAGCGTTATTCGCTACCGTATTGGTAACAAGCATTGTTTTTTTATCAAATAAAAAGGCAAGTAAAAAAATGAACGAATTAGAGGAGTTGTGAAATGGAGTATATAATTTTATTTATAAGTATGTTTCTTGTAGGCGGTGTAGTTTTATACATGATGAATCACATGGATGATAAAAAGGCACACAGTTAATGGCTAAAAGTATATTATTAACAGGAACAGCAGGCTTTATAGGTTCAAACTTTGCACCTTATTTTTTAGAAAAATATCCAGAGTACGATTTAATTAATTTGGACCTTCTAACATATGCAGGTAATTTAGACAACCTCAAAGAGTGTGAAAACAATCCTCGTTATAAGTTTATTAAGGGCGACATCTGTAACCGTGAACTTGTAGAGTTTATCTTTGACGAATATGACATTCGAGGTGTCATCCACTTTGCGGCTGAGTCTCATGTAGATAACTCCATTAAAAACCCTGGAGTGTTTGTAGAAACAAATGTCAATGGTACTTTTACACTTTTGGATGTAGCACAAAAGTATTGGATGGAAAAACCATTTGCTTATAAAGAGGGTTATGAAGGCTGTAGGTTCCATCACATCTCAACTGATGAAGTCTATGGAACACTCACCAATGATCCAAAAGACCTTTTTACCGAAGAGACGCCTTACGCTCCAAACTCTCCATACTCAGCTTCTAAAGCAAGCTCAGATATGATAGTACGAAGCTATCAAGAGACATATGGTCTTAATACTGTCATAACAAACTGTTCAAACAATTATGGTCCAAAACAGCATAATGAAAAACTTATTCCGACTATTATTCGTAAATGTTTAGCGGGTGAAAGTATTCCAATATATGGAGATGGTAAGAACATTAGAGATTGGCTCTATGTACTTGACCACTGTAAAGGAATAGACTTGGTTTATCATACAGGTAAAGAAGCGAATGTTTATAACATCGGTGGAAGAAATGAGAGAACAAACCTTCAAATAGTGGATGCTATTACATCTATCTTAGATGAAAGAGTAGCACTAGAAAATAACAAAAGCTATAAAGAACTCATAACTTTCATAGAAGATAGAGCTGGACATGATAGGCGCTATGCAATAGATGCTACAAAACTGGAGAATGAGCTTGACTGGAAAGCTGATGAGGACTTTGACACGGGAATTGTTCTTACTGTTGATTGGTATTTAGGGAACTATTTTGTATAAAATTTCTGCTACAGTTATACTCTATAATCCAGTAGATGATACCTATGACAATATCTGTTCTTATGCTTATAATGTGGAGTATCTTATAGTTGTTGACAACTCAATTACACATAATAAACAACTTATTTCAAGACTAGAAAATAATTTTTCCAATCTCATATATATTAACAATAATACAAATCTCGGTATTGCAACCGCACTCAATATTGGATGCAAAAAAGCTATAGAGTGTGGTTCAGACTGGATACTCACTATGGATCAAGATAGTAAAATACTAAATTTCTCATCTTATCTGCAATGTTTAGAGAAGATTGGAAATAGTGACAATGTAGCTATTCTAGCAGCAAACACCATGTGGAATGCAACAACAGAGATGATAAAAGAGGATATGTGTACCTTTAAAGAGAAATTTCTAGTTATAACTTCAGCAAATTTACTCAACCTCTCTCTTTTTAATACTATTGGAGGATTTGAAGAAAAACTTTTTATAGATATGGTGGATCACGACTACTGTATTAGAGCACAGAAATCAAATTTCAAGATCCTTTGGTTTGAAAATATTATAGTAAATCATAGTTTAGGAAATCTTTTTCAACGTAAAAATCTTATTACAAGAAAAATTCGTAATAAAATAGAACATAATCCACAAAGAGTTTACTACATCACACGAAATTATCTCTATACTTGGCAACAGTATGGTAAAATATTTCCACAAGAGTTTAGTCTTCTCAAAATATTAAATATTTTATTTATTCATGAAATCACTAAAATTATTTTATATGAAGATAAAAAAATCAAAAAGATTCAAGCAAAATTTTTAGGTTTGTTTCATTTTCTAAAGGATAAATATGGTAAATATAACTTTAAATAAAATATGTACAATAGTTTCATTTAGACAATTCATTCCAACTTTGATAAATTATCTATTTATTCTCTATGCTTTTGCAATACCTATTTCAGGAAAGTTAACTAATAGTATTTTTACCATCATTCTTAT
>JALSWC010000086.1 GCA_027060825.1 Sulfurimonas sp. | reverse complement strand
GAATATGAAGGCTACTATTCTAGTCTTTTTTATGCTTATCTTAAAGCTTTAGGTATAGATTTAGTAGGAGAAGATGTTACAAATAGAGGTCGTATAGATTTGACAATAAAGATGCCAAACTCTATAATTATTATAGAATTTAAAGTAGATGGAAGTGATGCTCTAGCTCAAATAAAAGAGAAAAAATACCAAGAAAAATATCTTGATAAAAAACTTCCTATTTATCTTGTAGGTGTTTCATTTGATACGAAAGAGAGAAATATCTCTGGGGTGGAATTTTTTAGAGTTCAGGAGTCAAAATAGTATGCAAAAATTATTAGCATTGATAGGAAGAGAAAAAGCTCTTTTTACAGACGACATAAATCAGTATGATGATAAACTAAATAAAATAGTAAATAATTCCTCTTTTTTAGTGCTTGGTGGTGCAGGGACTATTGGTCAGGCTGTTGTAAAAGAGATTTTTAAACGCAAGCCGAAGAAGCTTCATGTAGTTGATATAAGTGAAAACAATATGGTGGAACTTGTACGAGATATACGAAGTTCTTTTGGCTATATTGAAGGTGACTTTAAAACCTTTGCTCTTGATATTGGAAGTGTGGAGTATGATGCTTTTATTGTAGCAGATGGGAGGTATGATTATATTTTAAATCTTTCTGCATTAAAACATGTAAGAAGCGAAAAAGACCCGTTTACTTTGATGCGTATGATTGATGTAAATATTTTTAATACTGATAAAACACTTGTGCAGGCAAGACAAAAAAGAGTAAAAAAATACTTTTGTGTCTCAACAGACAAAGCGGCAAATCCTGTTAATTTGATGGGTGCATCCAAAAGAATTATGGAAATGTTTGTTACTCGTCATTCAAAATATACTAAAGTCTCTATGGCACGATTTGCAAATGTTGCTTTTTCAGATGGTTCTTTACTCTATGGATTTAATAAACGCATAGAAAAAAGACAACCCATTGTTGCCCCTAATGATGTAAAACGCTATTTCGTCACACCACAGGAGAGTGGGGAACTCTGCTTAATGTCTTGTATATTTGGAGAAAATAGAGATATATTTTTTCCAAAATTGAGTGAAAATTTACATCTTATCTCTTTTGCAGATATTGCCGTAAAATATCTTAAAAACTTAGGCTATGAACCTTACTTATGTAAAGATGAAGATGAAGCGAGAAATTTTTTCACTAAAAATTCAGAATTAAACACTCAAAATTCAAAACAGTGGCCTTGCTTTTTTAGTAAAAGTGATACAACGGGCGAGAAAGATTTTGAGGAATTTTATACGGATAAAGAACTTCTTGATATGGAAAAATTTCATAACTTAGGTATTATAAAAAATGAACTTCTATATGATGATGCTCTTTTAAATAGTTTTACAAAAAATATTAATGCCATGAAAAAGTTTTTGCGTTGGTCTAAAGAGGATATTGTCAAAGAATTTTTTAAACTGTTGCCTGATTTGAGCTATGAAGATAAGAAGAAATATTTAGATGAGAAGATGTGATGCAAGAGATAGTAAGTTTTATTCAAAATCTTTATAACACAAAAGAGTTTATTCCTCTGCATGAACCAAAATTTATTGGCAATGAGAAAAAGTATGTCAATGAAACAATAGATTCGACTTTTGTATCAAGTGTTGGTAAATTTGTAACACAATTTGAAGAGATGGTAGCTCAGTTTAGTGGAGCTAAATATGCAGTAGCCACTTCAAATGGAACTTCTGCACTTCATATAGGTTTGAAACTTGTAGGAGTAGATGAGAGTTGTGAGGTAATAACACAACCTTTGACATTTATAGCTACTGCAAACGCCATTAGTTATT
>JALSWC010000085.1 GCA_027060825.1 Sulfurimonas sp. | reverse complement strand
TATTTTGACCCATCAGGAATATTTGGATATATATATTGGTATAGCCTTTATCCTATTCATAAAATTATCTTTAATCAAATGATTCGGAATATTGTAAAATAAGGCTTAATAAAAAATTTTACTTCCTAAAACATTCATTAAACTTCGCTATATTGGTCGTAAATATAAGAATAAGATAATATAATATACCTATGAAAGATAAAGATGAAAATAATAATATTGACCCTAAAGATTTAATGGCAGTTGAGCGTGCTACGACAGCACTCATTGGTACTGCCATATCACTCATAGTACTAGGCTTTGTTGTAGAAAAATTTGAGCTGTTTTTAGATTTAATCTCTATGCAATTAAAAGGAAAACAAAATATATCTGTACCACAGTTACAAAACACAGACTTCTATAACTACCTTGGTATAGCAATAGTAAGTGCCGGCATCATTTTAGCCCTTTATACCTATCGTTACTACACATTATGGATTAAACATCTACAAGAGGGAAAGATAGATACCGACAAAAACATCTACTTTCTTTTATCTATTTTTGTAGCACTCATAGGTGTCATAATGCTTGCTGGTATGTTAATAGTATAACTTTGAGGATATTTTTATATGAAACTGCTTATTATAGAAGATGACGAAGATATTATCTCGTTTTTGACAAGAGGATTTCAAGAAGATGGACATCTCCTTGAGAGTGCAATTGATGGCGAAGATGGAGAATATTTAGCCTCTATAAATAGCTATGATGTCATCATTATTGATTGGATGCTTCCATCTAAAAATGGCATTGAAATCATCACAAGTTTACGAGAAAAAAACATTGTTACACCTATTATTATGCTAAGTGCCAAAGGTGAGATTGAAAATAAAATAGAAGGGCTACAGCACGGTGCAGATGATTATTTGAGCAAACCATTTTCATTTGCAGAACTCGAAGCAAGAGTTCTTGCACTACATAGAAGAAGCGTCTCTCAAGGCGTAACACTCCTTCATATAGGCGAAATTACAATCAATACCACAACAAAAATAGTCACAAAAGGAGAAGCTCAAATCATACTAACAGCAAAAGAGTATGAACTTCTACTCTTTTTAATACAACATAAAAATATATTTGTCACGAATGAGATGATAGAAGAGCAACTTTGGGGTATGCAAGAGTATATAAACTCAAATGTCATTCAAGTGACTATTTATCATTTGAGAAAAAAACTTGCAAAAGAGCTTATAAAAAGTACAAGAGGTTTAGGATATAAAATTGCAGTTTAAATCTTTAAAAACACGCGTACTTCTTTGGTTTGGAATGGTCTCATTTATTGTGCTAACACTTTTTGGATTTACATTCAACTACTTTTTAAACAACAGTATCGATAATAATATAAAAAACAAACTCCAATTTATTGCTCATAAATACACTGACCATATAGAGACAAAAAATATAGGTGTAGCTATCATAAATAGTGGAAAAATAGTACAAAAAAACAGTGCTTTTACGCTAAAAAAATATAAAAAATACCTCAAGAAGAAAAAAAACTTTTTTATTATTAACTCTAAACATAATGATGACTATATTGATGCACTCTATCTTGAAAGACGAGGCAATAAAACAATTATGATTGTCAAAAAAAATATTGACAATAAAATAGAAGATTTTCAAGATACTCTTCTTTTTCTCATCCCAATTTTACTCTTTGTTCTCATTTTTTTAGCAAGTAAACTCATAGATAAAATACTACTCCCCATCAATAAACTAAGAGAGAGTACAAAAAATATTAGCGTTACAAAATTTACACAAGAGATTGAAATTCCAAAGAATAATGATGAAATAAGAGAACTT
>JALSWC010000084.1 GCA_027060825.1 Sulfurimonas sp. | reverse complement strand
TAGTTTCAACTTCTTTATCATCTATTGTCTCTTTCTTTATTTCTGTTTTATATTCTATATATTCATACGAAAAAGTACTACCTTTTTTAAAATCTATATAGACATCTAATCTTTTAGCTTCTACATTGAAGTTAATATCCAATACAAACCAGGGATCTGTTATATTAAGTGCTAGTTGAAATAAATCTTGAGTCATTGAAAAACCTTTATTTGAAATCTTATTTTTTAATTATAGCTCAATATAGATTTACCCACACTTTTTTATAAGGAACCTCATTTGCAGTTATCATCACCTCATGCATCTTTTCACCTGGGCGAATACCTATAACTTTATGGGGTAAATCTGGAGCAAGTGCTTTTGCCAAATCAACCATTTTCATTGAAGGAATTTTTGGTATAAATATCTCTCCACCATGCATGCGTGTGAAGTTATCTAAAACAAACTTTACACCATCTCTAAGTGTTATTAGAAATCTTGTCATATCTACATCTGTGATAGGCAACTCTTTAGCACCATCAGCCATAAGCTTTTGAAAAAATGGAACAACAGAACCACGACTACCAACAACATTACCATATCGAACAACTGCAAATCTCGTTTTTCTAGCTCCTACAATATTGTTAGCTGCTACAAAAAGTTTATCTGATGCTAATTTTGTTGCACCATAAAGATTAATTGGTCCTGATGCTTTGTCAGTTGAGAGTGCTATGACTTTTTCAACACCATTTTTTATGGCAGCTTTAATGACATTCTCAGCACCATTAATATTAGTTTTTATACACTCCATAGGATTATACTCGGCTACAGGCACATGTTTTAAAGCTGCTGCATGAATCACAAAATCTACACCACACATAGCCTCATTTAAACGCTCACCATCTCTTACATCACCAATAAAATATCGCATACAGTTATCATTAAAAGATTGACCCATCTCATACTGTTTTAACTCATCTCTACTATAGATTATAATTTTATTTGGTTTGTATTGAGACAGTATCATTTTAGTGTACATTTTACCGAAGCTACCTGTTCCACCTGTAATTAGTATATTTTTATTGTTAAACATTTTTTTCCTTCTAATTTTATCATCTATTCCTAACCCTCAAAAACACAGGAAACCGAGGCTTTCCATTTTTCGTCATCTCTTTATATTTAAAAGTAACACTATCGCCTATTTTTGGAGGATGTTTTCTCTCTTTATCACTAAAACCTGAACCAAGATTAAAAAGAATTCCATTACTAAGTTTACAGCGTAATGAGCCTAAAACTCCTCTATATTTTCCTTTGCCTTCTTTATAGCCTACAACCTTGCACTCAGTATCATAAAAACTTTTTACTTTGAGGGCTTTGGAGGTTCGCTTATCTATGTAAAGAGCATTTGGGTCTCTTACAACAACACCCTCTCCACCTTTGAACTCTACTAAACGCAAAAACTTTTGCATATCCTTTTTTGATTTTAGAGGTATTTGTGGAATTATCCTTATAATTTTACTCTCATAAGGTTTCACTTTTTTTAATCTTTCAAAAAGATTTCCTTTTGCATTTGGAACTTCAAAGATGTTATGTGTTATTTGATGCCATTCTGTTGATGCTACTTTATCTCGAACTATGGAAGAGATATGATCAAAATCACCTCTTTTTGTCCATAACTCTCCATCTATCTCAAAAGGTGGATAATCTTTTGTAAACCATTTTGGTGCATGAATTATTTTTCCACCACGGCTTATAAGATGTTTTCCATCCCAATAAGCTCTAATGCCATCAAGTTTTTCACTCATAACCCAGCCACTAATGTTTTGATCTTTATAAACATTAAGTAGCAGTAAATGTGGCTTTGAAG
>JALSWC010000083.1 GCA_027060825.1 Sulfurimonas sp. | reverse complement strand
CGAAGAGCAAGAAAAAAGGAGATTGAACTTTATGAAAGCTGAAGAATTTGATAAAATATTTGATGATAACGAAGAAGATATAATTGACTACCTTGACTTATCAACTGTTACTATGTTTGAGCAGTAAAGAGATGATAAAAAAATCTGAGTACCGTGTATTGAATTAAGAAATAGTTGGACTAAACGCTTTTGTACTGAGCCTTACTACTTTTCCAATTTTAAGTGTTTTAGCTTCATTTGCACTTACAACAACTTCAACTAATTGCTGTCCAATGGCTACAATAGCCACATAAATAACATCGACTTTTTTAATCTCAAGCAGTTCGCCCTCAAATGAGAACTTTTGTGAGCCTTGGGTTTTAAGTAGTATCTCTTTTGGTGTGCCATCGTGGATGATTTTACCATTTTCAAGCTCAATGACGCGTGAGGCGAGTTTGTATATTTCGCTTGGGTCATGGCTTACCATAATGGTGGTTGTGCCGAACTCTTTGTGCAGGGTGAGAAGTTCGTTTTGGAGTTTGTTACGCATCTGGGGGTCAAGTGCTGAGAGGGGTTCATCAAGAAGTAGAATTTTTGGTCGTTTCATTAAAGCTCTTGCGATGCTTACTCTCTGTTTTTGTCCACCACTTAGAGCATTTGGATAGCGATTTTTAAGGGCTGTTAGCTCTGTGAGTTTAAGTAAGTGAGTTGCTAATGTTTTGTCTTTTTGCACAAAGAGAAGATTTTGTTCTATGGTCATATTTTCAAAGAGTGCATAGTCTTGAAATACAAAACCGATACGGCGTTTTTGTGGGGAGAGTGTTGTTGTTTTTGAGAGCCATGTCTCATTTTCGACTATTATCTCTCCATTGGCATTTTCAAGTCCAGCAAGCGTTCGTAAGAGGGTTGTTTTCCCACTACCACTTTTGCCACGAAGGGCAACAAACTCTCCCTTTTGTACGCTAAATGCGACTTTAAGTTGCATATTTTCTGCTACTCCTTGAAGCTTTTTACAGATGCTGAGGTGTATCATAGCCCAAACCTTCTAACTTGTTTAGCATTAAAAATATAGACACTAAGAAGCACTAAAAAACTGATAATGAGCATAATGGCACTATAAATATGCGCACTTGTGTAGTCCATCATCTCTACCATATCATAGATGGCAACAGAAGCAACTTTTGTCTCATTTGGAATGCTTCCACCAACCATTAAAACAACACCAAATTCACCAACTGTATGGGCAAAGGTAATAATGATGGCAGTAAGGAGTGAGGGCTTTATATTTGGTAGGGCTACTTTAAAGAGAGTGACAAATTTGCTCTTTCCTGCAACATAACTCGCTTCAAGCATATTTTTGTTGAGACCCTCAAAGCCACTTTGCAGGGGTTGTACCATAAATGGCAGGGAGTAAAAAGAGCTTGCAACCACAAGCCCTGTAAAACTAAAGGCAAGTTTTACTCCAAAGGCATCTTCAAAAAAAGCTCCAAGTGCTGAGTCTGGTGCAAATGCCCACAAGATGTAAAAGCCTAATACTGAGGGAGGCAAAACAATAGGTAGGGCAGTCACAGCTTCTATGAAAGGTTTCATTTTTGAGCGTGTTTGTGAGAGATACCACGCTAGGGGTAGGGAAATACAAAAGAGTATAAACGCAGTGATGCTTGCAAGCTTAAAAGAGATAAGAAAAGGGGTAAATTCCATATGTTGTAAGACGCTTAGCATCATTATAGAACTTCTTTCATATAGATGTCGCTTGCTTTTATAAGAAGTATAATATTTTCATCTGTTTTGAGGTTCATGGCATTGGCTCTTTTGCGTGTAATGATGGCTTCGAGGGTATTTTGTAAATACTCAAGGGTAACGCTACAAAGGAGTTCGCCTTTTTCTATTTTTACTATTTTTGCTTTGAGTTGATTTTCGCAACTTAAAAGTTCGATTTTCTCTTTTGCGAGCATAATGTTTGTTGGCTTTATGGCAAGTTTTACGATGCTCCCTTTTTCAAGAGATGCAGGTAAATCAAGACTCATCATGATGAAAGTGTCATTGTCTGTTTTAGACTCAATAATGTTGAGGTTATTGACGCTATGAATTGCAGTGATTTGTGCTTGAATGGTATTCATAATTCTATTTGTTCACAACAAAACCATATTTTTTCATAATCTTTTGTACCTTTTTTGTTTGAAAATAATTATAAAATTGATGTGCCAGTTTGGAATTTTTTCCATATTTTGTAATGGCATAGCCTTGTCTAAGAGGTTCATGAAGATTGTCATTTATGAGATAATAGTTATGGAATTTTGTATTTGCAATTTCTGGTGAAACTACTAAAGAGAGGGCAATGATGCCGATGTCTGCCGCTTTAATGCTAATGTAGTTTGCAGTTTGTGAAATGTTTTCACCAAAGACAATTTTAGGCTCTATTTTTTTATAAATTCCTTTCTTAATAAGTGCTTGTTTCGCTTTTTGACCATAAGGTGCATGGGCAGGATTTGCAATTGTTATATGTTTTACCCAGCTTTTTGTAAAGTTTTTAAAACCCTCTTTTGGATTAAAATGGCTGTTCTTACTCCAAATGACGAGCTGACCGATGGCGTAGAGTTTTGGTTTTGTGCTTATTTTGCCTTTTTTGTATAAATACTCCACATAATCCATATTCGCAGAGAAATAGAGGTCATACGGCGCACCTCTTTGAATCTGCACACGCCCTTTTCCTGAAGAGCCATAAATCATATTTATCACTGCGTTTGGATGGGTTTTTATGAAATCCGATTTGATGCTGTCGAGTGCAAATTTTAAGTCACTTGCTGCAAATATAGTAATTGTATTGGCAAATGCGACCGTTGTAAATAACAAAAGTGTAAGTAGTAGTTTTTTTAACATTTTTTCTCCATAAGTCTAAATGTCAATAATACACTTTTCTTTATTAAATCATTATAATTTATAGGGAAACAAAAGCTTATAAATCACTTAAATTCAGTTAATTATAAGCTTTTACGGCTATACTTTCACAAAATTAAATACTTGAAGGGTTCTTGAATGAAATTTACAAAAATTGCAACTCCTGAACAAATTGATCAAAAATGGGTTTTGATCGATGCTGAGGGTAAAACATTTGGTCGTATTATCACAGAAGTAGCTACTATTCTTCGTGGTAAAAACAAAGTATGTTTTACTCCAAATATTGACTGTGGTGACTTCGTAGTTATCATTAATGCTTCTAAAGCAAAATTTAACGGTCTTGGAAAAATAGCTAACAAAGAATATTTTTCTCATTCAGGTTACTTCGGTAGCACTAAGAGTGTTAAAATGACTGAGCTTTTAGCGAAAAATCCAGAGAAACTATACAAATTAGCTACTCGTGGTATGCTTCCTAAAAACAAGCTTGGTGCTAAAATACTTAAAAAATTAAAAATTTATGCAGGTGCTGAACATCCTCACACTGCACAAATTGCTAAGTAAGGATTATTATGGCAAATAAAATTTATGCAACAGGTCGTCGTAAAGCGTCTATAGCAAAAGTATGGTTAACTCCAGGTTCTGGAAAAATCACTATTAATGGTCTTTCATTAGATGCATGGTTAGGTGGACTTGAAGCGAAAAAACTTCGTGTAAAACAACCACTTGCTATTACTAAGCAATCAGAAAATGTTGATATTGTAGCTACTACTTTAGGTGGTGGTTTCGGTGGTCAAGCAGATGCACTTCGTCACGGTATTTCTCGTGCTTTAGTTGCATTCAATCCTGAGTTAAAAGCACTTCTTAAACCAGAAGGTATGATGACTCGTGATTCTCGTGTTGTTGAGCGTAAAAAACCAGGTAAACGAAAAGCTCGTCGTTCTCGTCAATTTTCTAAGCGTTAATCTTTATACGCTTTTTTATCAATGCTTTTGCATTGGTAAATTTTTTTAATCTTCTCAAAAAACTCTTTTTATTATATAATACTGTTACTTTAATTTATAGGAAACTTAATTTATGAAAAAAACACCTATTATCATCGTTGTTGCACTTTTGCTTCTTTCGATTGCAATTCTCCCTATTGTTGGCAATAAATTTATGCAAAAATACATACAAGATGCTACATCTCAAGTAAATCAATATGGTTTAAAATTGAAATCTATGAAGACAGATACTACTTATTTAGATACAAAAAAGCATTTCGTATTTGTTGTAGAAGACTCTGGTGAATTTATAAATTATATAAATACTCATACACATAAGCAAGTTCCATTAGTGACAAAATCAAATCTTGATGGTACTGTGTTTGGTCTTGATTTGAAGTATAGCAATATCCCATTTGCAAAATCAATCAATTTTGATGTTTATCCACTAGAGCTTTCAAAAAAGCTGAGTGATTCTTTAAAAACGGAAGATATTAATTTTTACAATCAATTAAGTGCTTTTTTAGATGCAAAAGGTCTGCTTTATCATCTGGATTATAATCTTATAAGTAGTAAATTTAAAGGTTATGTTAAAGATATTAATGAATCATATAAATTACACAATGGTTCGGATATAACACTAAAACTTTTAGGAGCAAAATTTAAGGGGAAGGGTGATTTACTCTCTGCAAAAAGGATTGATTTAAAAATAGGAATGATGCAATTTGAGGCATCTCAAAACGGAGAGCATGCACTTCTTTTTCTTAAAAATTTTAAGCAAAAGAGTAATTTTGTCTCTTTGTATGATTATAAAAGTGTGCTAAAGTTTAAAAAGATGCGTTTTCTTGTTGATGGAACACCAAAAGATATAAATATCTTTGTAGGAAAATTTCTCACTTCTTCCATGGCAACAACAGATAAAAAAGGTGTTACAATAAAATCACATACTGCATTTAATGCATTTTATGTAAATTCAAAACAACTTATACTAAATGTTAAAAAATTTAATGGTGATATAAGTGTAAAAGGAGTTGCACAAAAAGCATTAGAAAATATCAGTAATTTGTTTACTACAAGAAGTAATATAAAGGCAATAGCTGGACAAAAAAAGATGCAAGAAGCTATAGCGAAGCTTTTAGAAAAAGGTTTTAAAGTTGATATTTCAGATATATCATTAGCTGATGTCGTAGTAAATGATAAAGAAAATTATGGTGGCTTAAAAATGAAACTTAATATGCGTGTCAATAAAGATGCAAATGTTTTACAAAAACTAAAAATGTCGCCGTTACTTTTATTGTCAAATATAAAATTAAATTCAAATTTGAAACTATCACAAAAAATGTATGACAAGTTAATACAAAATTTACCAATGGTAAGAGTAATCTCTTCGTATGCAAAAAAAGAGAAAAATAGTGTAGTTTTTAATATACAACTCCATAACTCAAAACTTTCTGTAAATGGAAAAGCAATTCAGTAAATGAAATATATTGTTGGCATCTTTTTACTCTCTTTGTCACTTGTAGCTTCAACGCTACAACTTGCAACATCCTCAAATCCAGCAAGATTAAACCCTCTTCTTGCTACGGACTCTTCATCATCTGAAATTAGTGGTTTTATATTTAATGGACTTGTGAAGTATGACAAAGATTCTAAAGAGATTATTGGGGATTTGGCAAAAGGGTTTTATTTTAAAAATCCAACAACACTCATTTTTAAACTACGAAAAAATGTAAAGTGGCAAGATGGTAAAAATTTTAGTGCAAAAGATGTTCTTTTTACCTATAAAGTTTTAACCTCAGACAGTGTTGTGTCACCATATAGTGCAGGGTTTCGTTTTGTAAAAGATGTGAAAATTTTAGATAAATATACTTTGGAAGTGGATTATAAAAAGCCTTATTTTAAGGCTTTAGAGACTTGGATGATGGGAATTTTACCAGAGCATATTTTAAAAAATGAGAAAAATCTTATGACTTCGAGTTTTAATACGCATCCCATTGGTACAGGTCCTTACAAACTTACACAACTTGAACTTTCCAAAAATATAGAACTCACTGCGTTTGATGACTATTTTGAGGGGCGTCCAAAGATAGATAAAATCTCTTTTCATGTTATACCCGATCCCATGACTAGACTTTTGATGCTTAAAAATGGACAGCTAGATATTGGAAGTATTGAACCACTTGTTATGCAGAGACAGCTTGATGCTAAGTTTTTTAAAAAGTTTAAGATTTATGAGAAAATCTCTTCCTCTTATACTTATTTGGGTTTTAATCTTCGCCGTAAAAAGTTTCAAGATGCAAGGGTGCGTCAAGCACTCTCTTTGGCAATAAATCGTCAAGAGCTTGTAAATATACTCTTTTTTAAACATGCAAAAGTTTGTAGTGGTCCTTTTTTACCAGGGACTGTGGCATTTAACCCTCATGTAAAAGTGCCAACGCAAAATATTCAAAAAGCAAAAGAGCTTTTAAAAGAGGCAGGCTATGATGCAAAACATCCATTTAGCTTTGAGATAGTAACCTCAAATGCAAGTTCTATTCGACCCTATGCAGCAGAAATTTTACAGTATCAACTACACAAGGTAGGTGTAAAAGTAACATTACGAATAATGGAGTGGCAGGCATTTTTAAATATGGTAGTCTTTCCACACAAATTTGATGCAGTGCTTTTAGGATGGGGACTCTCTCCTACACCTGACCCTTATGTTTTTTGGGATAGTGCTAGTGATAAAGCTGGAGGTTTTAATCTTGTAGGCTACCATAATAAAAAACTTGATAAGCTCATAGCAAAGTCACAAAAAGTGATA
>JALSWC010000082.1 GCA_027060825.1 Sulfurimonas sp. | reverse complement strand
TTTTTACACCATTTTTTAAATTCTTTTATATTATTATAATCTTGATACATAAATGATATTGGATGTAATGAGGCTACTTTACTATTAATTAAAAATTTACTTAATATATAATCAACCGTAGGATTGTCTCTTCTAATTAACTCTTGAGGTAAGCCAAATGATTCAAATAAATCTAAAATACCTAAATAAACTGTTGTTATTCGTTTATCAAAACCAAATTTATGTAAATTGTTAAAAGCTTCTTTTGTTTCAATAGAAAGATGTATATCTATACTTTTATCACATAATTTTAAAGCTTTTTTTATCTCTTTTTTAGTCTTTATTTTTGGAATTCTTATTGCATCTGGTTTAAGTTTATTTATGACTTTTATATCTTTTTTTCCACAAGTATCAAGTGAATTAACTCTTACTACAACTATTTTGTTTTTTAGTTGCAAAGTAGTTTGTTTGTATTTAGTTTTTAATAATTGTCTTGCTTTGTTTTTATCAAAAACTCCATCTTCTAAGTTTATAATTACAATATCACAAGGCATATGTTGTAATTTATTTAAATGCATTTCATTATGGGCAGATACCATGAGTGCAGTATTTATCATAATATTACTTATTTTGAGCTATATATAAATATATAGATTTTATTTCATCTTTTGTTAAAAAATAAGTTGGCATAATACTTCTAGATGATCTTTTTGTTGTTAAGACATAGGTAAATTTTTCTAATGATTTATCATTTATTTTTGGAGCAAATAATTTTTGTATTCCTAGCTTATTTTTATACTTTGCTATAAATTCTTTTTCACCTTTTTTACCATGACATTTAATGCAACCAATACCTCTAGGATTGGTATATAGCATTTTGCCGTATTCTTCATCTGTTATAAATAAATTGTCATTATTTTGTGAAAATAAATTTGTAGTAAGCAAAAAGATAAAATTGATAAATAGTAGAGTGCATTTTTTCATTAATTAGATTGTATCATAAATTAATTTTAAGAAAACTTTTAAGCACTTCAAAAACATATCTTAGCTATAATCGCTAACTTAAAAGAAATTTAGGAGCCATATTTGATAACACTAAAAGAAGCACTTTGTTTAACTGCAGATGAAATTGTAGAGTTTAAAAGTAAATTAAGTCAAGATATTGACAGTAAAAAAGAGATAGGCGCTTATATAGAACAGCTTACATCAACACAAGTTAAAAATACAAGTACTGGTATTCCTATTGCTATTAAAGATATTATTAATGTCAAAAATGAAGAAATGACATGCTGTAGTAATATACTAAAAGGCTATATTTCACCTTATAATGCAACTGTAATAGAAAATCTAGAAAAAGCAGGTTTAAGTGCATTTGGTAGAACAAATATGGATGAATTTGCAATGGGAAGTAATACAGATAGTGGATGTTATGGTAAAACTTTAAATCCTCATGATAATACAAAAACTTCAGGTGGAAGTAGTGGAGGAAGTGCTGCTGCTGTTGCTGCTGGTATTGCTATTGCAGCTTTAGGTACAGATACAGGTGGAAGCGTAAGACAACCTGCTGCTTATTGTGGTGTTGTAGGTATGAAACCAACTTATGGAAGAGTATCAAGATATGGAATTGCTGCTTATTCTTCAAGTCTTGATCAATGTGGACCAATTACTCAAAATGTAGAAGATGCTGCTATTTTATATGATATTATTTCAGGATACGATGAAAAGGATTCTACAAGTGCACAAAATGTTGACTATTCACCAGTTGCACCAAATTTAGATAAAACTAAAAAATTAACAATTGCAGTAATAGATAATTTTATAGAAGAAGCTAGTGATGATATAAAAAAATCATTTGAAAAAACGGTTAAGGCTTTAG
>JALSWC010000081.1 GCA_027060825.1 Sulfurimonas sp. | reverse complement strand
AAATTAGTTGGACAACGCCGTCGTTTAATGAAATATTTCAAAAGAACGAATAAAGAAGCTTACGCAAAACTAATCGAAGATTTAGGTATTCGCGATAACATCTAAGTTCTAAACTTTTCTTCAGGTCTCCTATTTTGGAGACTTTCCCTTCCAATATAAAAAAAATCTGTTTAATTTTTAATCAATATTCTGTTTAAGTTTTAGCAATATTAGTGTACAATCCGACAAAATAGAGGAGTTTACATGGGATTTGTTAGAAAATTTATGGATAAAATGAAGTATGGTGTGAAGTTTACGCTCATCGCTGCGCTTGTGATTAGTTTTGCATCGTTTATGATGTATAAGATTATTTCTGTACATAATGCAAATATTGCATTTTCTCAGCTTGAGATTACAGGTGCAAAACTGTTGCCAGACTTAAAGCAACTTTTGGTTGATACACAAAAGTTACGAGGGCTAACAGTCATCTATAAAAACGGTAAAAATTCTTTGGCATCAGAAGTCGCTTCTCAGCAAGAAGTTGTGAGAAATGATTTGCAAAAAGCGAAAAAGAGTGTGTTACATGCAAATCTAAAAGAGACAGTGCCAATGTACAATCAACTCTCTTTAAAACTTAACAATTTACTCAACAGTTCTAACCAATATGACGCTCAAAGTGCATTTAATAAATATACAGATACCGTGAATGATGAGTTGGCTTTTATAGTTAAAGTTGGAGATATGTCCAACCTTATACTTGACCCAGATTTAGATACTTTTTACTTAATGGATGCTGTTATAAACAGATTGCCACTTTTAACAGAAGGTATTGGTAAAGAAAGGGGAGAAGGAACCTTTATATTGGCAAAGAGAAATATTACTTTAAATCAGAAACTTGCTATGACTGGATATTTTGGAGTGGTGAAAAATAATTTATCAATAGTAGAAAGTGGTTTTGCTTCTGCATATAGTTTTAATCCTGATTTAAAATCAAAAATAAATCCTACTTTTAGTGCTTTAAAAAATAGTTTAAAACAATTTGATACAGATACAAAGAGTATTATCAATGAGGATTTTTCACACTCTCCAAATGAATATTTTCAAGAAGGGAGTTCGGCTATTGCTAAAACAGTTGCTCTATATAATGTAAGCTATAAACATCTTGTAAGACTCCTTAATGTGCGAGTCGATAAAATGAAACAAGAGAGAACTATGGCATTTGTAGAGGGAGGCATCTTTTTTCTTGTGTTGATTATTCTCTTTTATGGGGTTTATAGTTCTATCACAACTGCAATCCAATCAACAATAGCACAGTTTAATGAGATAGCACAAAACAGAGACCTTACAAAAGATATAACTGTTGATGTAGAAGATGAGCTTTTAGAGATAGCAAAAGCATATAACAACATGCGAAGAGAGCTAAGTGCAACTATGAATAAGGTACAAAATGGCTCTTCAAATGTTGCAAATGAGACGCAAAAAGAGAAAGTTGTTGCATTAGAGGTGCAAGAGAGTGCTTCTGTTCAAGTAAAACTCCTTGAAACAAGTAAAAATATTACGGATGATGTCAATAGCTCTTCAGATACAGCTGCTCAAAAGGCAGAGCAGACAAATGAAACTTTAAGTGAATCGTATAGCTCTTTAGAAAATATGATTCATTCTCTTACTGATACTGTTCAAACGATTGAGCAAAATTCTGAAAAAACAATTCAAATGAAAGAGCAAATAGACTCTGTTTCTGAGCAAACACAAGAGATTCGTTCTATTTTAGGAATTATTAAAGATATAGCAGAACAGACAAATCTTCTAGCACTCAATGCTGCCATAGAAGCAGCCCGTGCAGGAGAACATGGACGAGGTTTTGCTGTTGTTGCTGATGAAGT
>JALSWC010000080.1 GCA_027060825.1 Sulfurimonas sp. | reverse complement strand
TGGGGAAGAATTTGATTTTTCTTTCTCATCTAACTTTTTTACGATTAATTACTAATTATTTACCTCTATAAATACAGGTTCAGAAAAATTTGGTACATCATCATAAGAGAATACAGCATAATACTTATGGATATCTATATCCCCAAAATTATCATAAGTATAATTATCATTTCCTCCATATAGTTTTTGTCCATCATAAGGGCTACATGGCACTCTAAATCTATTTTTTACAACTATTGAACCCTTATAGCCATCATCATCTGGGTTTTTCCATGTAAGTTTAATCATACCATCTTCTATTTTTGTAGATAAATTTTCAACTTGCTTTGGTGGATTTTTACGCTTTCTAATATAGTCTATGCTTAATGTTGGTTTATTTATATGTTTTTTATCTATCCAATTTACATTTACGGAGTGACTCTTTTCTTTTTCTGATGTTGCAGACAAAATAAACATTGCTTTTGTTTGCGTTTTTGACATTTCAATAATTTGTTCTAAAGTATATGTGTCAAATACAAATCTCTGTTTATTAGAATTTTTCACATCTTGAGTGCTAACATCATATCCTACTCTTTCTATTACATTTCTATTTTGAATTTTTTCATATGTCACTTCACCTTCTATAGATTCAATAAGCTCAACATGAAAACGCAAAGTATTTTCTTTTACATTTATTGTAGCAGCTTCAATATCTATATAAGCATCAGAAAAAACAGTATTTTGCAAATCTGGGAGATTCAATAAATCAAACTCAATACAAGCATATTTTTTCATACCATTTTTATCAAAACCAGAAATTAGGCTATCTTCTTTAAAATTATTTACACTGACACTAAAAACAGAAGATGATTCTATATCTATTTTTGCTTCTTTAATTGTATATGTAATATCTAACTTTGGTCTATAGGTAAGTCCTCCACTAAATTTTCCATATCCAATGTCCCACTGCATCATTTGTGAAGCCCTATCTAATGGTAAAGAACTCGGTCCTTCCATTCTAAAATATGCTTCTCTTCTTTTTAAAGCCTTTTGAAGCACTTTTAACTCTTGTGAAGCAAATTGATATGTTCTCCAAACACCTTGAGATAATTGATGTGAACTCGTAGGTCTATCAATATAAGAGAGCATCTTTGCATTTTTTATATCATCAAAACTATCTATATCATCAATAGTCCTTTCATCCATCTGTCCAACACGCCATTCACCATATTTTTCAACCTGAACAGCAACTCTATTCATAGGATAAAATGATATTTTTGCTTCTGTCAAAACTGCATTTTCAGGAATACTATTTAAGGCAAAGCCACATACCCCATAGCATTCACCTTTTTGTTCAGATATACCTACAAAAAGAGAATTATTTCCAAAATGCTCTTGATTTTTCTTTGTTTTTTCACCAACATAACCTATCTTAGTCGCTAATGGATATAGAATTTTAGAAAACATATTCTCTGCTGGTTTAGTTCTTACACTTAAAACCTGTGCATATGCTGACTTAACGCCCTTAGCTTTACATACAGCACGAATATAATAATAATAATTTCTAGCACTCTTTAAATTTGAATCTATATAAGTTTTAGATTTTGTTAAAGCTATCCTATTTGATGCCTGTGCAAATCCTTTCAGTTTATTTGAACGATATATTTCAAAATAGATAGTCTCATCATCAGAATAATCCCATGTAAGTTCTATCTCTTTTGCCTGGATTGTTTGTGCTACAAAATCTGATACTCTCGGTAAAGCATCCTCTTTTTTGTAATTATTCACCTCAGATAAAGCCATAACAAGTGCAGGAATGTTTTCCTCAATATTTTCACTCATATTTTCTTGATAATCACTAATATTCCTTGTCCCAACTTCTGCCACTAAAGAGAGTG
>JALSWC010000079.1 GCA_027060825.1 Sulfurimonas sp. | reverse complement strand
TTCTTGTGAACCATTATCACATTGTACTTGAAGCCAATTATTTTCTGATGAAGTGTCATACTGTGCACACCATCGGTATTTATTGTCATTATTTGAAGTTGTTCCTCCATCTGCAAATATTTCATTTACTCCATACTGTTCTGTATCAATGCCATCTATAAGATTATTTTCATTTAAAATTTTTAGACCTGTTTGTGTACAATGTAGTTCCTCTTTTAATTGCCCTAATGTAACCCAAGCAACAATATCATCATAACCTTCAACCCTATTTACAGGAGTAGTATTATCATCAACTTTATAAAATGGTGCATGAAATTTTACATTTCCATCTTTTAATGCAGTTTGCATATTATGGTTTTGTGATTCTGAGGCTATTACAAAAGCGACATTCTCGATTACCTTATCTTTCTCTTCACCACTCTTATCATCATTCCATTTATATTTTGTTACAGTTAATCCTGTCTTTTTGAAACTACAAATATTAGTAGCAGTTAAATTAGTATCATATGCATAAAAAATTTGATGTTGATTGTTTTTGATAGGAGAGAGATTCTTTTTAAAGAAATCTTGATCAGGCAGGGTATTATCGTTAATTATAGAATTTCCTATAATAGCTTGTTTCGCAACTTGTACATCATCCTGCGCCCGTGAGATTTGTGCTCTTTCTCTCATGACTTTTAAAATTTTAAATGAACCACCTATTAATAATCCAATGATGACTAATACTATAGATAATTCTATAAGTGTAAACGCTGATTTTTTCATGATTGACTCCTTAACTCTTGTAATCTTTTTAATACTGCTTTATAAATGGCACTCTCTCGATGTGCATTGATGTACAATTTTTCATATAATGGGAGTGCTTCATTACTTTTGCCTATTGCATCTAAAAAACGGGCATATGCATACATATTGTAGATGTCACTTCTGTTTTTTTCATAAGCCATCTTGTAAAACTTTAATGCTTGAACCGGTCTATTTAGTTGCTCATAGTAGTATCCAGCGAGGACTTCAAGGTGTCCTGTTCTATCGAAGATTATATAGTTGTGTAAATCTGCATAAAAATTTGGCTGTAGTGTTATCACCGCTGCGTTTGCATAGGCATAAATAAAACGAGAAGGAAATTTATCTTTGTCTATTATATCTTTTGCTTCATCCCAAGAGCCATATTTTCCATATAAAAAGCATAAATTATTTTTAATTTTACTGTTAGTTACTCCAGCACTTAGTAATATTTCATAGTCCATTATCGCTTTTTGCTCATCACCGATTTTATAAGCACTATTGGCCTTTGAAATAAGCTGTGATATGCTATAGCTAGAGAGTTTTGCTCTTTTTCTCTTATTTTGTTTTACATTTTTACTTTGCATTAATTTTAATTGTTTTGGAGAAACTTTAATAATATAAGCATCTTTATATCCTGCTTTTTTTACTTTATTTAAGAGTTTTGATAAGTTTTTAATATGCGAAGCTTTTGCGTAGTATGCAACCATATACTTTCCATCATTAGCATTAAAAATATATATATTATTTCGTAAGGATATAGGAATTGTATATAAAAGTTCTTTTTTTGAAAGATGCTTAGAGATAGATAAAATTTGTATAGTGTATAAGTGCTTATGTTTATTATTGTTCCCATATGAGACAAGAGTTTGTGCATATAAAAACGAGTGTATAAGTAGGAGAATAAGAAAAGAGCGAAGCATCATTTAATAACCTTGATTCTTAGTAAAATTACAAGCTCTTTCTTCTCTTTTACATTATCAACTCTTCTAAATAATGACCCAATATAGGGAATGTCTCCTAAGTAAGGAATTTGTGTATGTTTTTTATGCACGCTATTACTTATAAGACCTCCAATTAAAACGAGAGAATTATCTTTTGCATAAATGATTGTACCTGCTTCTTTTATATTAATAATTGGAGCTGTAGCTACTGATTTACCATTTTCATCAAAGTACTCTTTTTCACCTTCAATACTGGAAGATATTGGAGTAATATTTAACATTATCCTGCCATTACTCATGATTGTAGGAGTTACACCCATCGTTACCCCATCAAGAACATCTCGACGATTATATGTAACTTGTGTATCACTTGTTGCTGTTCCTTGGGTTGTATCGACTTGCTTTTCCCAGTAAGGTATGAGTTTTCCTGATGATATAATGGCAGATTGTCCATTGAGCACCTTAATTCTTGGATTTGAGAGTGTATCTATATTTCCATTTTCATCAATTGCATTAATAAGAGCATTGAAATTATTTGAGCTATAGCCCATTGTCCCTGCAACTGCTCCAGGTAGACCTAACGATTGTGTCATTTTTAAAGTATCACCTGGAGAAAAAACACTTTTTCCGACACTCTCCCAATTAATTCCAAGTTGATGCGTTTTATTTAAGGAGACTTCTAAAATCTTAGCTTCTATTAATATTTGTTGATTAAATTGTTTTTTTATCTGTTTAATAAAATTACTTATTGCATTTATATTTTGTTTTTTGTCGTATACGCTCAAAATACCACTAAATCGATTAAGCGTATATTTTCCATTTTTACTTATTAAAGATTTTATGTTTTTTGCAAGTCCCTTATAAAAATCACTTACATCCTTTGGAGAACTATAATTAAGTGTATATTTTCCAGTAATTCCTTGTCCTGAAGAGCCACCTCCACTCGAAGAGCCTCCTCCTGAAGATGCGGAGCTTAAAGTATCACCCCCTAAATTTGTTGAAAAAGATGCATTTGAATGTACATAAGCAACATTAAATCTTTTTCGCATATACTCTTTTACATGTAAAATATTACCTTCCATCTGATAATAGCATCCACTCATTTGCATAATAATTTTTAAAACATCTTCTAAATTTGCATCCTTTACTGAGAGGGTAATCGGAATGTTTTTCTCAACATTTCTATCTATAATTAGATTTAATCCTGCAAGTTTTGAAATAGAGTAGAGTACTTTATAAAGATTTGCATTTTCTGCACTAAAAGTGATTGTTTGTCCATCAAATACAGAGATCTCTTGATATGCTGGAGGTAAAATCATTTTTGGAATATTTTTATTGTGAGCTTTTTGATACTCTTTAAAATCGCTTATTTCTTTTGAAGCGGTTTTGATTTTTAGTTGCTTTTGTCTATTTTTGGAAGGTTTGGCAGGAATGCTTGTACATCCAGTACTCAACAGTAAAAATATTATTAACCCTAATGAAACAAATGAACCCATTTAAACCCTTTTGATGTTTTTAATAAAATTTTATCAAATTTTATTTTGACCACTTTTGCTCTGTCTATGACAGAACCAATATGGACAAATTTATTGTTGATTATAGCCTTATCATACTTAGGAAAAACTGCTTGCAGCTTCCAAGTATATTTCGGAGCTATCTTTTTAGATTTTATATAACTTTTTTTGTAAAGTTTATGATTTCGCATCCAATTTATAAACTTATTGCGTGACTCTATTTTATGCATGGTATCATTATACATTTTCATATCTCTACTGATACGTAAATACTGTGTAGCTTCTTTTGTAAGCATATTACTTTTTGACATTGTGTGTCGTGGTAAAATAGTATGCATATAACTTATAATCATATCTTCAAAAAAAAGCAAAATTCCCGCTGTTAGAATAGGTAAAAACAACAAAGCAAGCTGCTTATTATTGAGGTACAATTTCATTTATATGCTCCTGCTTTTTTGTCTTTGTTAAAAAAGGTTGAACTAAAATTAATTCACCTTGCAATGTTGTTTTATTAAGTACAAAATTATCTATTACTTTATATCCATCTTGATAATGAAGCCTCATAAAGTCAACTAATTTAATATAATTATTTCTTGGGATAGTATAGTTTATACTGAGATAGTGTGCATATTTATCATGATAAATAAATTTTTTCACTTTAAAGTTATAATTAGTTGCAAATCTATCAAAAAATTCTATTAAGCGTAGATCAGCAACTTCAATGCTATTAGGTGTGTGTAGAAGTTTACTTTTCACTTTTTTTACTAGCCATCTATCTATCTTCTTTATTTCTTGTAGCTTTCTTGTATTTTTAATATATCTTTGATTGATATTGTTAATCTTGATCTCTTCAGTACTAAACCATTGATTTAGAAAGTATAAAAAAAGAGTTAAGACAATATTTATTATGATGAGAGTTATTTTTATCATTATTGTCTTCTCTCTCTCTTGTGATGTTTTGTACTTTCTTTTGTTTTTATATTTGCTTTATATAAAAGATTTTTATAATCGACTGAGATACTTTTTTCAAGGGATATATTTTTGCTTATTGTTTCTATAGTCTTATTAAATTTTTTCTCAAACTTATATAAATCTACAAGTCTAGTAAATTTTTTCTCAAACTCCATTGTAAAGGAGATTTTCCCTTGTTCCTTCTTATATTGAAAGACACTTGGTTTGTCTAGGAATATCAAAGGTTTGAGAGTTATAAGTATATCTATAGGTGTTTTATCAAGATATTTGTTAGTCATATCAATGGTATATGCATATTTGTCAAGCTCTTTACTAGAAAGCATTTTTGTATGTTTATAAGCGGTAATATATTTATGTTTAAGCATCTGATTTTTTTGCAATAAAGCTTCATAATTTTCAAATTCATTGAAGCTAAAATATCCCATCACTATTAAAAGCAGGAGAGATAAAAGTAAAATGCTATTTGTGAGAAGATTAAACTGTTGAATACCTTTTATAACTTTGGGAATAAAACGATTTTCTTTTTGAACTAAAGCACTACCCAAAGAGAGTATATACTCTTGAGGCTCTTCATTTGTTAGATTTTTTATAAATGTGTTAGGATATAAAATAGCTATATTTACACTACTAAACATTGTAATATGTTGAGGAATAACATCATCAAGAGCGATAGAACCAGAGAGTACAACTGTTTTAAAATTAATTTCACGAAATTGATTGCTAATATAGGAGATAGTTTGTGTAATGTTCTCAGTAATATCCATCTGTATTGTTTCTGCTGTCTGCGAGTGTACTTCTGTTAAGCGAGAAAAAATCAGCTCTTTATTTTCAATGGCAATGATAAGGATTGTTTTTGCATAGGTATGTACACATATAAATGACTCTACTTGAATACATCTGTTGGCTAATGCCAAAAGTGCAAATTTATTTGTGGTGGTAGAGCGTATTTGAGAATAGTCTTCAACAAAATTTAAAGCTTTTAAAAACTCGGTTTCATCAACAGCTTCTACATTGAATAGAGTATTTTCCTTATTATTCTGTTTTTGAATGTTTTTAAAATTAAAAAGTATGTCTATTTTAGGATTAAATTTTTTTATTTTATAAAGAAGATAATTGCCTATATTACTACTACTCGCTATGGCTGTAGGAACTTCAATATTTTCAGAATATTCAAATTTTTGTTCTAGTGATATATAAAAGTTTTTTTTATTGTTTAAATATTGTTCTAATTGTTCTAGTTCTATTTCTTGAGTATCTAAAACTATAAGTTTATTCTTTTTCTCTTCGAGAAATAGAACAAGAGCAAATTCATTAAGTATAGAAATTGAACAAAAATTTGCCATAAATAACCATTCCCCTCTTTAAAATAAAACTTCATTCAGTTATAAGCATTTTACTTATTTATACTTCATTTTATCTTTATATTCTTAAAACATCTAAAAATCTACTCTTTTTTAGATGTTTTAGAAAGAGTAGATTGTAGCTGTTGCATCTCTTTTCCAAAATCTGTCCAATTGCCTTGCTGCAAAAATTGCAACGCCTGATTGTAATGTTTTAGTGCTTCTTTTGTTCCTTGTAGAACAGGTGCTTTTATCGATTTAGTTTTAGATACAGAGATATTAAAAATAGCTTGAAGTGCTTCATCTAATGTCCTCCTCATTGCAATTTTATCTTTAAATACGACAATCACTCTTTTAAGCTCAGGAATCTGACCTTGTTCTGACTGCAGATATACAGGTTCTACATAAAGAAAAGAATTTTTAATTGGAATAACAAGCTGATTTCCTTTTATAACTCGTGAACCTTGTTGTCCCCAGAGCGTAAGTTCGGCTGAAATTTCTGGTTTTTGGTTAATTCTCGCTTCTATTTGCATAGGTCCATAAATGAGCTTGTCTTTAGGGAGTGTGTAGACTATCAAATCACCATAATGAGGAGTATCACATCTTGCACACATCCATGCTACCATATTGTCCTTTTTTGAAGGATTAAGCGGCAGCATCAAAATATACTCTTCGCTTTTCATTTTAGGTAAACGCATAATAATATAATACGGAACCATTTTTTGCTCTTGACCTTCATACATAACATTTGGTATTTGCCAATAATCTTCCTGATTATAAAAGACTTTTGGATCAGTCATATGGTAGGCATTATAAATTTTTACCTGAATATTGAACAAATCTGTAGGGTAACGGATATGTGCTTGTAAAAATTTTGGCATTGCTTTAAAAGGTTTAAAGAGTTTTGGATAAATTTTTTCATAGGTCTGCAGCAATGCATCGTGAGGATTAACGACATAAAAAGAGACATCACCATTGTAAGCATCAATCACTACTTTTACAGAGTTTTTAATGTAGTTGATGCCTCTCTTGATTGGATTGCGTGAGATTGGTTCTGAGTATGGGTACATATTGCTTGTTGTATAGGCATCTTGTATCCAGTAAATTTTTCCATCTTTACCAATCACCGTATATGGTTGTCTGTCGTATGCAAGAAAAGGTGCTAGTTTTGCAGCACGCTCAGTGATATTTCTATAGAACATAATACGACTTTTATTGCTCAAATAAG
>JALSWC010000078.1 GCA_027060825.1 Sulfurimonas sp. | reverse complement strand
GCTCAAATCTATATGAGTAAATATGAAACTTTAAGTGCGGTTGGTCTATAACCATGGCTATCGGACTTAAAAAACCAGCGGAGATAGAAAAACTAAGAGCTGCCAACAAAATTGTTGGTGGTACACTAGAACTTCTTCGTGAAAATACAAAAGTCGGTATGACTCTTAAAGAGATGGATGCTATGGCAGAGGATTATATTCGTTCTCATGGTGCAAAACCATCTTTTAAAGGTCTTTACGGCTTTCCAAACGCAGTATGTACTTCACTTAATGAGGTTATCATTCATGGTATTCCCTCAGACTATAAACTCCAAGAGGGTGATGTTATTGGCTATGATGTCGGTACAGAGCTTGAAGGTTGGTTTGGTGATGCAGCTATAAGTATGGGTGTAGGAAAAATTACAAAAGAAGATGAAGATCTAATTGCCTGTTCAAAAGATACACTCTATTATGCAATAGAAAATATCAAACAGGGAATGCGTTTTAAAGAACTCTCTTCTATGATGGAGCAGTTCATCTTAGAGCGTGGTTTTATACCTCTTCGTAACTTTTGTGGACATGGAATAGGGCGAAAACCTCATGAAGAACCAGAGATTCCGAATTATCTTGAAGGTGGTAAGGCTAAGGCTGGACCAAAGATAAAAAATGGAATGGTTTTTTGTTTGGAACCTATGATATGTCAAAAAGAGTCTAAACCTGTTATTTTAGATAACGGTTGGGATGTTGTTAGTACCGATGGTTTACGCGGTTCACACTATGAGCATACTGTTGCAGTTATCAACGGTAAAGCTGAAATATTATCTCTTGCTTAAGAGTAAAAAAAAGGACTTATAATGGCTAAAGCAGATGTTATTGAAGTTGACGGCAAGATTATTGAGGCTTTGCCTAATGCAACTTTTCGTGTTGAATTAGAAAATGGACATATTATTTTATGTCATATCGCAGGTAAGATGCGTATGCACTACATTAAAATACTTCCAGGTGATAAAGTAAAACTTGAACTTACACCTTACTCTTTAGATAAAGGTCGTATCACTTACCGATACAAATAGTCAAAAGAGCGTCATTTATTGACGCTTCTTTTCTTTAAAAATTTCCACCATTTCTAAATTCAGAAATTTCAGTTTCTACCATTTCATCAATCATAATTTGAAATAGCTCAGAAATCATATTTGGATTAATATTTAATTCAATCGCCTTTGTTCTCACTTTTTGCATAATATCATCAATACGATCTTGGGCTTTAACATCATCAACACTCTCTTTAAACGCAGCAGCTTGACGTATTAGACGGCTTCTTTTGGAGATTAAATCAACTAACTGTTCATCAATAATATCAATCTCTTCTCGAACTTCTTGTAATGAATTACATTTCTTAATATCTGGCATATCTGCCTCCTATTTTGATTTCTTGATTTAGGTTAACACTATTGTAACTATTTAACTATATAATCTTTCTTACGATTCTCCATGTATATCTTTAAATTGATTCCTTAAATATATACATAACAAGCTCAAGATTTTTTTGGGCTTTATCTTTCAATATTTCTATTTATCCAAGCTAAATATCCGACACCGATTATTAAAATACCAAACATAACTGACCAAATAAGAAAGTCGCCACCGCTTGCTGCTTGAGTTATTGTTTTATCCATATTTTATCCATTAGTTTAGTTTAGGTAAATACCAGTATCTTTGACTTCAATCTTCCCCGTATCTTGTAATTTTGTAAGGCTGCGTTTGAACTCTTTTTTACTCATGCCAAAAACATCTTTAATGAGTATCGCATCACTTTTATAGTTATAAGGCATTATTCCTTTATTTTGTTTGAGTAAATCTAAAACTTTATCACCACTTTGTGCAGAATTTTTACTTCCTGGTTTT
>JALSWC010000077.1 GCA_027060825.1 Sulfurimonas sp. | reverse complement strand
TAACTTTATAGATCTATTCTGTGGAGCAGGAGGCTTTGCAAAAGGTTTTGAGATGGCAGGATTTAAATGTGTAGGGGGAATAGATAATGTACAAGCAGCCATAGATACACATTCATACAATTTCCAAAACTCAACATCAATATGTAGAGATATTCGAGAAATTGAACCCGAAAAGTTTCATGAAATTATTGGAAATAAAAAAGTTGATATTATTATAGGTGGGCCTCCTTGTCCTACCTTTTCAACAATAGGTCATGCAAAGATACAATCTATTAATAGAATGAATGATAGAGATATTACAGATGACCCTAGAAATGAACTTTTTATGGACTATTTACGATATGTTAAATACTTTCAACCTAAAATATTTATAATAGAAAATGTACCAAATTTTATGACAAAATATAAAGGTGCAACCTTTGCTAGAGTAAAAGAGATTATTGCTAATGATTTACCTGAGTATGATATTGTTGAGCCTACTCAAATCTTAAATTCTGTATTTTATGGTGTTCCTCAAATAAGACGAAGAATGATGTTAGTTGCTTGTAAAAAAGGGTATAGTTTTGAGTATCCAAAACCTACACATTGGTTTGATGAATCTTTAAAAACTAGAGATTTAGATACTTACAAAAAAGCAAAGAAAATGAATGATACAGAGTTACCTTTGTATGTTAATATTAAAGAGGCTTTATCTGATTTACCTAAAATTACGGATAATTGGAAAGAAGATGAATGTGAATATTCTAAGCATAAAAATTTAAGTGATTATCAAAAAATAATGAGGAAAAATACAAAAAAAACAGTTAGAAATAATAGATGTCGAATGTCTAACGAGAGAGCAAAAAAGGTATTCACTTATATGAAACAAGGGGATATTTATATGGACTTGCCAAAACAGGTTAGGAAAATATTACCTTTTAGAGAAGATATATTTAAAGATAGACTAAAAAAACTTGTGTGGACTAATCCATCATGGACGATTATTGCTCATATTGGTATGGATGGATATATGTATATTCATCCCGAAGAGTTAAGAACTTTATCTGTTCGTGAAGCAGCAAGATTACAATCTTTCCCTGATGACTTTATATTTTTAGGAAATCAACAACAAGTTTATGTACAAGTAGGAAATGCTGTTCCAGCTTTGTTGTCTTATGCACTTGCTCAGTCAACTTTAAAAGCTTTAACTAATAACTCTACTAAATACTGATTCAAATATACGATATTGACATTAAGGCGATTATCGCCTATAATTCCTTTATCGTAAAAAGGTGATATGATGACACAACAACAAATAAGTAAACTCTTAGATGTACCAGACAGAACACTCAGAGACTGGAAGAAAAATAGACATAGACTCTATAATCTTTTGGAGTCTTTGGAGTACAGTGAAGCAAAAGAGAAAATCGGTGCTGTTGATCTCAATGATGTTATTGTCTTTGACCCACACTACTACTCTCGTAATCTTTTTTGGCAAACAAATGAAAAAAGTGAGCAAAAAGTTTATGCAATCATCTCAAATTATCTCTCAACTCTAAATCAACAAGATATAGAAAACCTATGCCAACAGTTTGGTAAAAACCTTGTGAAGAGTGTTCTCAAAGAGAAGTATAAAAAAATGTATGCACAAGGCTTCATTGCAACCAATGGTATGGATATTCCTCTTAGTGGTAGATATGAGCATAATGAAATGTATAAAGAGTTATTAGGCATAATAAATGACTGTTAATGTAAAACAAGCACTGCGAAAGATTTACAACAACGAAATATTTAAGGATGAATTGTACTTCACTGGAGGTACAGCTCTCGCATATTATCTAAATCACCGTATTTCTGAAGATATAGACATTGTTTCCTCTTTAAAACTCAATCATAGTGCAAAAAA
>JALSWC010000076.1 GCA_027060825.1 Sulfurimonas sp. | reverse complement strand
ATTAATTAAAATATCGTAAATTTAACCTCTACAAGCTATAATACCAAAAATAGTAAGTAGGGTTAAATTTGGGAAGTAAAAATAGAATCTATCTAGGTGTAGTAACAGCAATGATACTGCACCATCTTCGTAACACTTTTTCAAAACCTATTTACATGAGTAAACGCATACAGACAAAGATACAGGCGAAACATCCTGATAGCTTTTGCTATACTGAGAAGGTAGCATTTACACTACTGCAAGAATCTACTATAGCTTATCTGCCATACCCAAAGAGTAGCAATACATTTAACTTCATAGCTTATATACCTCAGAGTACTACATTTGTCCTCTATGCCCTTAAAAGTGAAAAGCAACACACTAACTGTATAACGATATTTAAACTCCGTAAAAGTACACTAAAGAAGTATTGTAGTAATATGGATTTTGTGTTGATGAGAAGTGAATACAGAAAAGTAATCCAAGAGTATATAAACTAAGCCCAGTGACCAATCTGGAATCTCTTAACCTTATCGCTATCATCCCTGATAGTGGGTATCTGTCACTCATGGCTCTAACTGCGTTCTGCTTTTAGAGTTGTAAGCGTATGGAAGGTCAATCTCCACCTCTTAGTTGCATGAGGGTATTATAGCATAGAAATTATAAACTATAAATAATGCCACAAATCAGTTTGAGATTTGAACCAACAACTTCTCTTCTTTAACACCTCTGCTTCCATTATCTCAACTCATAATTTATTGGTACACTTAAAGTAAGTTCTTCATTCGGTTTTGGAAACTTTCCTGAGAGATTATTTATTGTTTTCATAGCTGCACGGCTCAATATATCACTTTTTGAAGAAAGTATTTGAATATGAGAAACAGTGCCATCTTTATGTAAAAAGAACTTTACCATAACACTTCCCTCTATCCCTCTTTTTCTTGCTCGTCTTGGATAATAAAGATTCTCTTTTATAAGTAAAACGATTTTATTAAGATTATTTTGAATATACACTTTTTCATTATCTAGGCTTTTAGATTTTTTTATAACAGGCTCTTTTTTGCTTATAGGTACGACTAAAAGCTGTTTTTGAGCAATAGATGACTTTTCTTTTTTTTGAATTTCTTGAGTTGCTAGCTTTATCTTTGGCTTCTTTTTAATCTCTGCAATATGTACTATCTTTTTTTTCTTTATTACCTGCTTCTTTTTTACTCTTTTTGGAGCTTTTTTATGCGCTTTTTTGTGAATTTTCTTTTTATGGACTCTTTTTTTCTCTTTTTTTACAGGATGAGTTATTTTTTTATGAGCTGTATTTATACTCTCTTTTTTCACTGATTGTAAATTGATACAAAGTCTCTTCTCTTTAAATAGTGTCTTTTTAGGTAAAGATGCTTTATATAAGAAGAAAAGTCCACAAAAGAACAAAATATGAATAAACAATGAAAAAAAAAGAGATTTTGAGTGATTTATCATGATGGATATGGTAACAAATTTTATGTTACAAAAGTGTTAAAAGCTTTTACATAGCATAAATGCTATGTAAATAGAGAAAGAATTGAGAGCTATATAGCCTCTTCGTCAGTTTCACCTGTACGAATTCTAATGATTTGTTCAATATCACTTACAAAAATTTTACCATCACCAATTTTTCCAGTTCTAGCAGCTTCAACAATAGTAGAAGTTACCTGCTCTACTACATCTTCTGCAACAATCATTTCCATTTTGATTTTAGGTAAAAAATCAACAACATATTCAGCACCACGATACAGTTCGCTATGACCTTTTTGGCGACCATATCCTTTTACTTCACTCACTGTCATACCATCAATACCAATCTCAGCCAGTGCATCTTTTACATCTTCAAGTTTAAAAGGTTTAATTATTGCTTCTACTCTTTTCATTTTAACTACTCCAAATTTTATTATTTTTAAAATACTAATCCCACACGGAGATTAGTGATTCATATAACTTTCGCCATGAACAGACTCATCAAGTCCCATAGCTTCACTCTCTTCATCAACACGGCTTCCACCAGTAAGTGCTGTAGCAATATAGTAAACAATGACAGTACCAACAAGTGTAAAGAGACCAATAGCAACTACAGATTCAAGTTGAACCATAAATTGCCCTATTCTATCACCAGAATCTTTGAGTGGACCATCCCATAGAAGGTCACTATCTCTTACTGCTAAAAGACCTGTTGCTAATGCACCAAAAAGACCTGCTAAAAAGTGAACACCAAATGCATCAAGAGAATCATCATATCCAAGTTTTTTCTTGAGCACTGTAACACCCCAGAATGCAAATAAAGTTCCAACAATACCGATGATGAAAGCACCACCAACACTTACAAAGCCTGCTGCAGGAGTAATTGCAACTAAACCAGAAACAGCACCAGTAGCAATACCTAAAAGTGTAGGTTTTTTATAAATAAACCACTCAGCAAGCATCCATGTAATTGCAGCAATTGAGGTAGCCACAGTAGTAGTAAGAAGAGCGAGACCAGCAATAGCATTTGCACCAAATGCTGAACCTGCATTAAATCCATACCAACCAAACCATAAAAGAGCTGCACCAAGAGCAGTAAGAACTACACTAGCAGGTTTCATAGCAGTTTTAGGATACCCAGCGCGTTTCCCCACTAAAATAGCAAGAACAAGACCTGCTAAACCACCATTCATATGTACAACAGTACCACCAGCAAAATCTAAGGCACCAAGTTTCATAAGAATTCCTCCACCCCATACCATATGGGCAACAGGAGCATAAACAACAAGTCCCCAAATCGCTACAAATACTAGCCAAGTAGAGAACTTAATACGCTCAATGACTGAACCTGATGCAATCGCAACTGTAATAGCAGCAAAAGTACCTTGAAAAGCGACAAAAACATAAGTAGGATAACTTCCACTTAAATCAGTCCATTTAATGCCATTTAAGAAAATATTACTAAATCCACCCATAATATTTTGAACAGCAGATGAAGAAGCTGTACCAAATGCAATAGAATAACCAGCGACAATCCATACTACAAATGCAACAATAAATGCACCAAAAACCATAGCATAAGTATTGAGTACATTTTTACTTCTAGTCATACCACCATAAAAAAGTGCAAGTCCAGCTGGTGTCATAAGTAATACTAAGGCAGTTGACATCATCATCCACGCAGTATCCCCAGTATCTAGTTTATCTTTAGCCATTGCCAAAGATGGTAAAGCTAGCAATAAAGCTATTAACCATTTCTTCATAAGAATCCTTTTGAATTAATTTTCAACTGTAAGTATAGAATAATTTTTTTCTATACCACTCAAATATCTGCCTATTTTTTAATCAATTTTCTTTAGTTGAAATTTTTTTCTTATTAAACATTTTATTAAGCCATAAAAGTGTAGAATAAGAGAATTTAATTTTTAGGTGTTTTAATGAGCAACTTGTTACATAATGGTGAAATACAAACTATAAAAATAGAAGAGACGCTTCAAAACTCTTATTTAGACTATTCAATGAGTGTTATTGTTGGGCGTGCGCTTCCAGATGTAAGAGACGGACTGAAACCTGTTCATAGAAGAATACTTTATGCTATGGATAAACTGAACCTCTCTTTTGGTGCAAAATACAAAAAATCTGCTCGTATTGTCGGTGATGTAATTGGACAGTACCATCCTCATGGTGATACTGCTGTTTATGATGCTCTCGTTCGTATGGCTCAAGATTTTTCTATGCGTATGGAGCTTATCGACGGGCAAGGGAACTTCGGTTCAGTTGATGGTGACTCTGCTGCTGCTATGCGTTATACAGAAGCACGCATGACAAAATATGCTGGAGAACTTCTCAAAGATTTAGAGAAAAACACAGTAAATATGATAGACAACTATGATGCAACTACAAAAGAACCTGATGTTATGCCGACACGAGTTCCAAATCTTCTTATAAATGGTTCTTCAGGAATTGCAGTTGGTATGGCTACAAATATTCCACCACATAATCCTACTGAAATTATGAATGGACTCAAAGCACTCCTTGCAAATCCAAACATCACACTTCCTGAAATGATGGGGCATATTAAAGCACCAGATTTTCCAACTGGCGGTATTATTTTTGGTAAAAAAGGTATTATGGATGCATATGAAACTGGTCGTGGACGCATAAAAGTCCGTGCCAAAACGCATATTGAGCAGAGTGCGAAAAAAGAGATTATTGTTATTGATGAACTCCCGTATCAAGTCAATAAATCTCGCCTTATAGAAAATATTGCAAATCTTGTAAAAGATAAAATGATAGATGGTGTTTCCCTTATTCGTGACGAGTCTGACCGTGATGGTATGCGTGTTGTCATTGAGCTTAAACGCGATGCAATAAGTGAAATTGTTTTAAATAATCTCTATAAACAGACAGCTATGCAAACTACTTTTGGTATTATTATGCTCTCTATATTAAATCAAGAACCGAGAATTTTTGGCATCATAGATATTTTAAAACACTTCATAAATCACCGTAAAACTATCATCATTCGCCGTACTATTTTTGATCTTGAAAAAGCAAAAGCTCGTGCGCATATTTTAGAAGGTTTGAAAAAAGCAATTGATATTATTGATGAAGTTATTCGTGTTATTCGTGCTTCAAACAATGAAGAAGCAGCTCGTGAAAATCTTGCAAGTGAATTTGATTTTAGTCCAATCCAAGCACAAAGCATTGTTGCCATGAGACTGGGACGATTAACTGGTCTTGAGATAGAAAAAATTGAAAATGAGCTTTCTGAACTTATGAAACTCATCAACTACTTAGAGTCTATTTTAAAAAGTGAAGTAGTTCTACATGGCATTATTGGTGAAGAGTTTGATGAAGTGCTATCTACATATACTACGCAAAGAAGAACTGAAATTGAAGATGACTATGACGATATTGACATTGAAGATTTAATTCCTAATGAACCTATGGTCGTAACAATTACACATAGAGGTTACATCAAGCGTGTACCACTTGTAAATTATGAAAAACAAAAACGAGGTGGTAAAGGAAAAACTGCTGTTACTACTTATGAAGATGACTTTATTGAAAGTTTCTTTACTTGTAATACACACGACACCCTTCTTTTTGTAACTGACCGAGGACAACTCCACTGGTTAAAAGTTTACAAAATTCCAGAAGGAAGCAGAACTGCAAAAGGAAAAGCCGTTGTAAATCTCATCAATCTTGTAGCAGATGAGCAGATTCAATCTATTATTCCTACCACTGACTTTAGCGAAGATAAATCTTTAGTTTTCTTTACCAAAAATGGTATTGTAAAAAGAACAAATTTAAGTGAATTTAACAACATTAGAAGTAATGGTGTAAGAGCTATTGTTCTTGATGATGATGACGCACTTATTACTGCAAAAATTGCTAATCAAGATGTAAAATATCTCTTTATTGTTACAAAACTTGCACAATGTATTAAATTTGAAATAGAAAAAACAAGAGAGCAAGGGCGTTCTACTCGTGGTGTAAGAGGTATTAAATTTAAACATGAAGGTGATGAAGTTGTAGATGCGAACATCATCGCAAGTGATGAACAAGAGATTCTTGTTGTGGCAGAAAAAGGTATAGGTAAACGAACAAATGCTGGAGAGTATAGACTTACAAACCGTGCTGGTTCAGGGGTCATTGCTATGAAAATGACTACAAGAACTGGTAAAAATATTGTAGGTTGTTTGATGGTTGATGAAGGCATGGATATGATGGCTCTTACAAAAGCTGGAAAAATGATTCGAGTAGATATGCAGACTATTTCAAAATCAAGCAGAAACACTTCCGGTGTTTACATCGTAAAAGGAGATGAAGTTGCAAGTATTTCTCGTTGTCCTAAAAAAGAGGAAGAAGAGGAAGAAGAAAAAAATGAAAGTCCTACTTTAGAATTGGAATAGTAATTGCTAATCTCAAGAAGATATAAAACAGAGCTAAATTGCTCAGATGAAGGAAAAAAATGAAATATTCTTTGTTATTAATCTTCTTATTGTGCGTAACAGCATTTGGGGGAGAAAAAAAAGTGCTTGTTAAAAAACATGAATCTCCTAAACAGGGTTGTTCCATGGTACAAAAACAAGCTGAAGTACTTACAATAAAAGAGCCTCTACATATTAGTGTTGTTGGGGAAGGTGTAGCGCCAGTGAATACTACTTCACCTGCTCAAGCCTATGCTCTTGCAAAAAGGGCAGCAATTGCAGATGCTTACAGACTCATTGCCGAGAAAGTAAAAGGTGTTAATGTAGAGGGGCAAGACTTCATTAAAAATATGATGGTACAACGCTCAACGGTAAGAACATCCGTTCAAGCAATAGTAAAAGGTGCAAATATTGTTGAAACAACTTTTAAAGATGGTTTATGCGAAGTAGAGATGGATATTACTCTTTCATACTCAGACTTTGCACAATAATTCTTTCTTTTTCTATTCTTCTTGATGCAGATGAGTATCTTGTCTCTTACAGATATGTAGTTAAAAATGCGATTTTATACAATGAATCACTTGATATTTCAAAAAGTATGACAAAATGTGAGGGCATTCCCTCGCAAACACTCATTTTAGCAAGTCTCAATAAACATAATTTTCAAAAGATAATAGATAAACATAAAGATAAATTTATTGAATATATTCAAAAATTAGGCATCAATGTAGAGAGCAGAGAAAGGACTACAAACAACCAAATCAATTCAACTACTATTGTTACTTTTAAAACAACATGTTTCAAAGTCGATTTTAATGATAATTTTGTTAGAATTTCACATCTAAAACAGCCATAGAACTAGGACTTTAATTGAAAATTGCAATAGTAGAAGATGACATTAATATGCGAAAATCTCTTGAAATTGCAATGAGCGATTATAAAGAGTATGA
>JALSWC010000075.1 GCA_027060825.1 Sulfurimonas sp. | reverse complement strand
AATGGTGCAAAGCACTCTTTATTTAATCTTTTTTCAGCAACTATTGAAGATGGTGCGGAAGTTATTATTCCTGCTCCTTATTGGGTTACTTACCCTGAACTTGTAAAATATTGTGGTGGAAAAGTTGTAGAGATTCAAACAAGTGATGCTACTGCGTTTAAAATTACACCACAACAACTCAAAGAAGCAATTACATCAAAAACGAAAATGTTAGTGCTAACCACACCATCAAATCCTACTGGTGCAATTTACTCAAAAGAGGAGCTTACAGCACTTGGAGAGGTTTTAAAAGGCACGGATATTATTGTCGCAAGTGATGAGATGTATGAGAAACTTACTTATGATGGTGAGTTTATCTCTGCTGCTACAATCAGTGAAGATATGTTTAAACGAACTGTAACTATTAATGGTCTTAGTAAATCTGTTGCAATGACAGGTTGGAGATTTGGATATATGGCAGCGTATGATACAGAGCTTATTCAAGCAACAAAAAAACTACAGTCGCAAAGTACATCAAACATCTCTTCTATTACACAATATGCTGCTATTGCTGGGCTTAATGGTTCTGCTGATGCAGATGTAGCAATGATGCGAGAAGAGTTTATAAAACGCCGTGATGAAGCAGTAGAACTTTTTAATGCCATAGATGGACTAAGTGTTTTAAAACCAGATGGTGCATTTTATCTCTTTGTAAATATTCAAGAAGTAAGCAATGACTCACTTAACTTTGCAAAAGATTTACTTGCAAACAAAGGGGTTGCCGTGGTTCCTGGTGTTGGTTTTGGAAGTGAAGGTTACTTTAGATTTAGTTTTGCGACAGGCATAACGACTATAAGAGAAGGAATAAAAAGAATAGCTGAGTTCACTCAAGAACTCAAAAATAAGTAGGTTTTAAAACCTACTTTAACGCTGATAAAGCTTCTATAACTGCATCAACATTTTCAAGTGGAATATGAACTTTCCACTCTGGCTCATCTGCATTTCCTGCTAAAGAGATACCCACACTTGCTACAGTACCACTTCCTGCCCCATAAGGCTCTTCAATTTTTCTAACAGAAATTACTCCGTTTTTTGTACCATGTAATGAAATTGTTTTTGACATTTTTGACTCCTTTTAGTTATTTAGTAAGTTTAGCAAGTTTTGCCTGAAATTTAAGCCACTCTCTATGACCCATTAATGGAAAACCTGCATAAGTTTTACCTGCTTCTTTTATGGAACTTGTAACACCACTTCGTGCTGCAAAAGTAGAAAATGGTGCAATTTTCAAATGTCCAGCAGTTGCTGCTTGACCACCCATGACAACATTTCGTCCAAGTGTTGTAGAACCTGCAATACCAGATTGAGCAACCATTACGCTATATTCCCCTACTTCGCAATTATGCCCAATTTGGACAAGATTGTCGATGCGTGTCCCTTGTTTAATAAGCGTAGAGCCAAATACAGCACGGTCAATACTCGTATTACTTCCAATCTCTACATCATCTTCAACAACGACATTTCCGTTTTGATAAATCTTTTTATGCTCACCCATATTGTTTGTAGCAAATCCAAAACCATCAGAACCAATAACGCTATTTGCATGAACAATACAATCATTTCCAATTTTACAGTCTCTATAAACCGTAACGCTTGGATAAAGAGTAGTATTGTCGCCAATGACAGCCTCAGCACCAACATATACATGTGCCAAAATGGTACAATTTTCACCAATGACTGCACCGTTTGCTATTTCGGCTTTATCAGAAATTTTTGAGCCCTTTCCTATAACTGCTTTAGGTAAAGTATCGTCTTCTATTGGAGGAGCAAAGTATTTTGAGAGAATTGCCATTGACCAGTAAGGATTTGCAACGACAAGTGCCAAAGAGTTAGTAGGAACTTCATTTTTTACATCTTCGGAGACAATTACTGCC
>JALSWC010000074.1 GCA_027060825.1 Sulfurimonas sp. | reverse complement strand
AAAGATGCTATGAATGATGCCATCCGTCACTGGGTTACAAATGCACGAGATACTTTCTACATCATTGGAACAGTTGCAGGTCCACACCCCTACCCTATGATGGTAAGAGATTTTCAAGCAATCATTGGCTGGGAAGCAAGACAACAGATACTTGAAAAAGAGCAAAAACTTCCTGATTATATTATTGCCTGCATTGGTGGAGGAAGTAATGCCATTGGAATGTTCCAACACTTTTTAGAAGATGAAAAGGTGCAATGTATAGGAATAGAAGCTGGTGGACATGGAATTGAGACAAATAAGCATGGTTGTTCACTAGAAAAAGGTCGTCCTGGTGTTTTACATGGTCAAATGTCTTATCTCTTACAAGATGAAGATGGACAAATACTCGAAGCACACTCCATCTCTGCAGGGCTTGATTATCCAGGAATTGGACCAGAACACGCATTTCATAAAGACCATAAAAATGTAATGTATGACAACATCACCGACCAAGAGGCACTTGATGCCTTTGTGTGGCTCTCTCAAAAAGAAGGAATTATTCCTGCGTTTGAGAGTTCTCATGCTGTAGCGTACTTAAAAAAATTGCCAGATATAAAAGACAAACTTGTCATTGTCAACCTCTCTGGTCGTGGTGACAAAGATATGATACAAGCAAAAGATTTACTACATTTTGATTAAAATCTCTTGATTGTAGTAAAATAATCTTTGGAAAATTCTTTAAATATTTTAAACAGTTTACTTTGGTACTTATTTTTGTGATAAACAACAAAAAGTTCTCTCTCAAACGATATGTTTTTGAGTTTTACTTCAAAGAGTTCTCCTCTTTGTAGTTCTTTTTCAACAGAAAAACGAGATATACATGTAATTGCATCAAAGTTCTTTGAAAGTAAGCCTTTTATCTCTACAAAACCTGAAAACTCCATATAAATATTAATCTCTTTTGCAAGATTACCAAGTCTTTTTAAAAACACTTCTCTTGTTCCTGAACCTTCTTCTCTTAAAAGCCATTTTTTTGAAAATAATTGGTCTATGTAAAACTCTTTATTAGCTAGATTTTTATCTCCAGATACGATGATAAGAGTATCTTTTCCAATTTTTTCTTTAATTAAATTTATCTCATTTATAGAAGTTTCTATAAAACCTATATCTATATCTCCGGCTAAAACATTTTTAACAATTTTTGAAGAGTTTGAAATCTCTTTTTCAATTTTTATATTACTATTTTTCGATAAAAAATCAAATACTATTTGAGGCATTATAAATGCACCAAGAGTCCTGCTTGAAGCTACTTTTAAAATACCTGAGAGCTTATTTGTTGTAAATATATTTTGTGCGTCTTTAAGTGCTAAATAATGTTTATAGGTCTCTTCTTGAAACATTCGTCCTCGCTCATTTAAAATCAGCTTTTTTCCTATTCTGTCAAATAATGGTTCAGTAAGTTTTTTTTCAAGAGATTTTATAGCCAAAGAAATTGCTGATTGACTAATATCTATTTTTTTGGAGAGCTGAGATATATGAGGATTTTCAGCCAAATAGTAAAATAATTCTAATTCTCTTAAAGTCATTTCAATTTTCCTTCTTTTTTATAAAATACATCATATTTTATTAATATCTCCATAATTATATATTAAATATACTTATCATTATATAAAACTAAATATATTTTATAAATATGCCTAGTTTTATGTATAATGCTATCATATTTATTTTAAAAGAGTTTTTATGCAAAAGTATATTTGTACAGTATGTGGATACATTTATGATCCAGAAGTTGGTGATTCAGATAGTGGTGTAGAAAAATCTGATTTTGAAGTTTATGAAGATTAAAATATAAATAAGGAAGAATTATGAAAACAGAAAAATGGGTAATGCAATTACTAGAACCGAGTCACTATCCACACTTATTTAACATG
>JALSWC010000073.1 GCA_027060825.1 Sulfurimonas sp. | reverse complement strand
CATCCATAATTTCCACACCTAAAATAGTCTCAACACAATCTTCAAGTGTAATAATTCCATCTGTTTGGTCATAGTTATCTGTCACTAAAAACATATGCTCTTTTTTCGATATAAAAAGGTCAAGAGCTTTGCTTACAGGAATATTTTCATTGATGCTAAACATATCTTTTTTAATAGAGCCAAGTGTTACACTGTCATCTTCTAATGCTTGTTTAAATATTTTTTTAGTAAGAACAATCCCTGTAACAGTCTCAAGAGATTCTTTGAAAATAGGAATACGAGAAAATTTAAAAATTGCAGGTTGCGTTTGAATAACATCTTTGATACTCATACTCTCATCAAGTGCAAAAACAACACTTCTAGGCGTAAGCACTTCATTGGCTTTAATATTGTCAAGATTTAAAATATTTTCAATAACATCAGACTCTTGCTCATCTATGACACCCTCATCTTCACTCATATACATACTCTCTAAAAATTCCTCTTTAGTAAGCGAGTGTGAGTCACTATTTCCTTTAGAAATTTTATTTGTGACAGCTAAGGTTGTAAGAATAATAGGGTAAGTAATCCAGATAAAAAATCTAATAAAATAGGCAGACAGAGGTGCTAACTGTTTCCAGTAAATAGCTCCTATGGTTTTTGGAATAATTTCAGAGATAAAAAGAATGGCAAAAGTAAGCACAATAGAGACATAAACAACAGCATCATTTCCAAAGATTTTTGAAGCCTGCGCACCAACTGCTGCTGCACCTAAAGTATTTGCAATAGTATTAAGAATAAGTACAGAAGCGATAGACTTATTAATATTCTCTTTTTGATTTCTCAAAATTGCACCAACTGATGGACTCTCTTTTTCAAGCACTGCTACATAAGACATATTTATTGAAAGCAAGACCGATTCTAACACCGAGCATAAAAATGATATGCCAACAGAGAGAACAAAAAATATTACAAGTAATTCCATTTTTTTATAATCCTTATAAAAGTATAATTTTGGCTAAGCCCAAAAAGCTAAAAAAGCCGACAACATCCGTAACCGTTGTTAGAATAACAGTACTCCCAATTGCAGGGTCAATTTTTAGCCATTTAAGTGCTAAGGGGATGACAGCACCAAAAAAACCAGCCATAAAAAGATTTATAATCATACTGAGACCAATAACAACTCCAAGCAGAGGAATTTTAAACCATAACCATGCAATAATACCTATGAGAATAGCAAATATAAAACCATTCATAAGCGAGATTGCAACCTCTTTTTTGATACTTCTAAAAGCATCGCCTTTAGTAATTTCACCCAATGCTAACTGCCGTACTATAACAGTGAGTGATTGTGTCCCTGCGTTTCCACCCATAGAAGCAACTATTGGCATCAAAACAGCAAGGGCTACCATAGAGTTAATGGTACTCTCAAACATTCCAATAACAAGAGATGCAGCAATAGCAGTTACAAGGTTTATAGCGAGCCAATACGCACGCTTTTTCCCTGCTTTTATAATGTCTTCATCCTCTTCTGCATCATCATCAACACCTGCAAGGTTATACATCTGCTCTGTTGCATGTTCATTAATAATGTCATAAATATCATCGGAGGTAATACGACCAAGCAAAACACCATGTTTATTTATAACAGGGATAACAGAAAGATCATACTCTTTAAAGTAGTTTACAACCTCTTTAATATCTTCTGTATCCACAGCGACCTTAGAGTCAAAGGATTCATCACTGAGTGCTTTATTCTCTTTAATAGTTTTTGAAAAATCAAAAATAAGCAGATCATCTAAACCAATAGTATATAAAAGCTTATTGTGCTTATCGACGATAAAGAGGTTTTGGACATTTTCTAGTTCATTCGCTTTTCTTAGTTTTGCAAATCTTTTAATAACATCTTGTACTATTTCATTTTCATTTGCTGTAAA
>JALSWC010000072.1 GCA_027060825.1 Sulfurimonas sp. | reverse complement strand
AACTATTTATTCAACACCATTATAGTCGTATTAACCTTAAAACACAGTATTAACTAGCAAAAATTATGTACTATTAAAAGAGAAAAAATGCCAAAAATAGTGAATTTCATGACAAAATGCAATATATTTAAGATATTTACAATTTTTTAACTATTATCCTTAAAGAAAAATATGTTGTTTTTATTTATAATTGCTGTTATTGATGCAGAAGTGTTCTATTAATTGTGAATATTCCATTAAAAAAGCATAAGTTAGCTTAAAATTTGAGGTGAGGATTATGGAAGTTAAGAAGAAATTACTTGATATTGTGAGAGATACTATACGCTTTAAACATTATAGTTTATCTACTGAGAAGACTTATATACATTGGATAAAGCACTATATCTTTTTTCATAATAAGAAGCATCCAAAGGATATGGGGAAAGAGGAGATAGAGGAGTATTTAACGGCTTTAGCTATTAAAAATAAGGTTGCTTCTAGTACGCAAAATCAGGCTTTTAGTGCTTTACTTTTTCTTTATAAAGATGTCTTAGGTGTAGATATGAGTGAATGGAATATTCAAGCTTTGCGAGCTCAAGAAAGAAAAAGAATACCTGTTGTTTTAACAAAAGATGAAGTGAAAGTAGTTATAGAAAATATGAAAGGGATTTATAAACTTATTACTATGCTCATGTATGGTTGTGGTTTGAGAATGAATGAGGTAATAAAACTGAGAGTAAAAGATATTGATTTAGGTTTTGATAAAGTATATATCTGGGATTCTAAATCTTTGCAAGATAGGGTAGTACCATTACCTTTAAAAATAAAAAAGAAGATAGAAGTCCAATTAGAGACGGTAAGAGAGCTTCATGAGAAAGATATAAAAGATGGGTTTGGTTCTGTCTTCCTTCCTTATGCTCTAGAAAAAAAATATAAAAATTCTCAATTTGAAACAAAGTGGCAATATCTTTTTCCTGCCATAAATATATCGACCGACCCACGAACGAATGTAAAAAGAAGACATCATATAGCTGCGGGGAATCTCGGTCGAAATATAAAAATAGCAGCTCAAAAAGCAAATCTAAATAAACGAGTCACTTCTCATATATTTAGACATAGTTACGCTACTCACTTACTACAAGCAGGTATAGATTTAAGAAGCATACAAGAACTTTTAGGACATAAATCTGTTGAGACAACTATGATTTATACACATGTCGTTTCAGAAATGAATAAATCAAAACTCATAAGTCCATTAGACTTTTAAAAGGCAAAAAAAAATGATAGAAAGATTTTACTTAAAAAATTATCTGAGTTTTAAAGAGATAGAACTTAATCTTCAAAATGGATTAGTTGTTTTCACTGGACCTAGTGGGAGTGGGAAGTCTATTCTTATGGAGTCTATTCTTGCTTCTGTTGGTGGAGCTACTTGTAATGCAACTGTGTGTGAGTCGAGTGTTACATGGGCGATTGATGAAGATAAATGTGGTATTGAAAATGATGAGATTAATGTTTTTAAACACATTAAAAAAGAGAAGTCTCGTTATTTTATAAACAATCAAAGTCTCTCTAAAAAAGCTATGAATAGTGTTGCATCAAATTATTTGCGTCATTTGAGTTTAAAAGATTTTAGTGATTTTGAAAATGAAAATTTGCTTGGAATTTTAGATGTACGCATCGGAGTGAAAAATCGTAAATTTTTAAAGCTACAAGAGTCTTATAGCACTTCATTTAGAGAGTATTTAAGTGTAAAACGAGAGTTAAATGCAATAGAAGAAGAAGAGAAAAAAATAGTTGAGTTAAAAGAGTTTGCTGCATTTGAGATAAATAAAATAGCTGAAATAAATCCTAGTGTAGGGGAAGATGAAAAGCTTTTAAAAATAAAAAAGGAACTTTCTAAAAAAGAGAAAGTTTTGGAAGCTATTGAGAATGCAAATGAGATATTTAA
>JALSWC010000071.1 GCA_027060825.1 Sulfurimonas sp. | reverse complement strand
TGCTCTCCAAGATGACGGATGTCTAAAAAGACCTCCTCACCCTTTTGCATCTCTGCATTTATGGCACGGCTTACCTCATCACGAGGGGCAAGCTCATTTGTAAATCGTTCCCCTTTGGAATTTACAAGGTAGCCACCCTCTCCTCTTGCTGATTCACTAATAAGAATAGAGGAGTTTTTCAGACCTGTTGGATGGAACTGCACAAACTCCATACCAAGAAGTTTCGCATCAGCTCTCTTTGCAGCAGCGATGCCATCTCCAGTAGAAGCAGTCGAATTTGTAGAGTATTTATCATAGATGCGAGAGTAGCCACCTGTTGCTAAGATGACACTTTTTGCAAAGTGGTGTTCTACCTCTCCTGTGCGAATATTGAGTATCAACGCACCACAAACACTCCCATCCTCTTTTTGCAATAAATCAAGTAAAAATCTCTCATTGAGTATCTCTACATCTTTTTGCAAACATCTATCATAGAGCGTATGTAAAATTTTTAGCCCAGTATAATCCTGTGCATAACAAGCTCGAGGTGCTGAAGCACCACCGAGCGTTCTTTGTGCAATTTTTCCATCTTTTGTACGAGAGAAACAGACACCGATGCTATCAAGCCATGCCACTGCGTTTGGTGCATCACTGCACATATAACGCACCGGCTCTTCATCAGCTTCACCATGAGCAGATTTAAGTGTATTTGCAATATGTGCTTCAATACTATCTTCACTTACATTTGCCAACGCAGCATTCATACCACCTTGAGCCATACATGTTTGACTTCGTGTTGGATACTCTTTTGTTAAGATTTTTACATCTACGCCAGCCTCTTTTGCAGCAAGTGCAGCACAAAGTCCTGCACCACCTGCGCCTATTATCAAAACATCTGTTTTCATTTCATCTCCTTAATCTAATACCATCACAATAAACCAATAACGCAAAATTCTCAACATTCCTGCAATCACAATAAACCAAACAAAATTCAAGCGAACAAGCCCTGCTACTATGGTTAGAGGGTCACCGATGAGGGGGAGCCATGAGAGTAAAAGTGCAGAGTAGCCATATTTATGTCCCCATAAAAATGCCCTTTTTCCAAAAGAGGAGTGAAAGAGTTTTGCTTTGGTTTTTTCATATAAAAAATAGCCAAGATAGTAGTTGAAAATAATGGCTAAAACATTTCCACTAGAAGCTGCTACCATTGCATTGAGATGGGGCATTCCACTTTTTAGTGCCACAATAAATGCAGCCTCAGAAGAGAAAGGAAGAATAGTAGCTGCTGCAAATGCAGAGAAAAAAAGGGCTAAGAGTGCCAAAGCTTAAAAAATTATTTGAATATTTTGACGCAAGGTAATAGCATCTAAAAGAACTATGTTCATACTTTAGACATCTTTTATTTTTTTAATAAGTTCTCGTGCTTTTTCTACGGCTAAATCAACCTTATCAAACACTAAAGCAACAGCTAAACGGCGTCCTTTATGTGCTTCTGGTTTTCCAAATACTCTCACAAAAGAGTTTTCACTAAAGAGGCTCTCATCCACATCAACAACAGGAGCGAAACCTTCTACATCGCTTTTAAATGCAGCCGATGCACCATCACCATAAAATGTAAATCCAAGAGGAAGACCAAGCACTGCACGAAGATGGAGTGCAAATTCACTTTGCGATTGTGTCATGAGTGTTACCATACCAGTATCATGTGGACGAGGGCTTACTTCTGAAAAATAGACTTCATCCCCTTTAACGAAAAGCTCCACTCCAAAAATACCACGACCACCAAGTCCATCTGTAATTTTTTGTGCAATTTCTTGAGCGTTTTGTTTTGCTTTTTCACTCATCTGCATCGGTTGCCATGAAAAAATATAATCACCATCTTTTTGCTCATGCCCAATAGGTTCACAAAAAACAGTCTCTTTGCCATTACGAGCAGTCAGCATTGTAATCTCATAATCAAAATCAACAAA
>JALSWC010000070.1 GCA_027060825.1 Sulfurimonas sp. | reverse complement strand
GGTTTGAGAGTATTATACTGCGTGCAATTTCGCGTAATGAAGACAAACGCTATGAACATTACTCTGAGATGCTCTATGAACTCAATAACCCTAAAAAAGTTAAACCCTATTTTAATGAAAGTAGTTCGCTTATAGAGCGTGACCCTGCCCTTTTTTACCGTATAGGATTTACAGTCATGACGCTTTTAAATCTTCTTCTTATTGGTCTTCTTTTAAGATAAAAATGTTATTATCATAGAAAGAAAGGAGATAAAATGAATGGTTCAGAAAGTATAACAGACATTCTCATAAGAACAGTCGTTATGGCAGTTGTTGTAGGAATATTTTTCTTTGTACTAAAGAGTGGTAAAAAGAAGAAGTAAAGAGAAAAACTACTACTTTTTTCCATCAACATAAGTTTTGTAAGAAATCTATTCTTTATCTATGTCAAAATAACCTTTTTGTATTTGTGCTTTTTTTGCCAATAAATTTGCTTTTTTTGTAACATCTTCATCCACTATATGATAGTGCTGATGAAGGTTTTTGAGAGATGTATCTATTTTTTCACAAAGTTCTTCAGAGAGTGTATTAAATTTATTTCCCATTGCGTTTAACTCTTCTTTAGAGTTTATTTGCAACTCTTTTGTAAGAAGACTCAACTCTGCCTGAGACTTCACATAATCCGATTTAATACGCTCTACATCCTCAATTAATCTTACAAGCTTTTGAGTTACATCACCCATACCATTATTTATATCTGCAATTCCATCCATCTTTTTTGAAGAGAGCATCATTTGTTTCATTATTAGATCACTTTGGGTGCGAATATTTGAAAGAGTATTTTCACTTTCATGTAAAGAGGTAGAAACTACTCCTGTATTTGATTTTAAAAGGAGTAGCTCTTTTTCAAAATCTTTCATAACATACGACAACTCTTCAGTAGTAGAAGTCACTATTTTGTCCGAAACATCTGTAGCAAGTCTGCTAATACCATCTAATTTTATTTGTAGTTCATGAACATCATCTGATATATCAAATCTACTCTCAACAGCTTTTTTCAAAAGTTCTTGAACTTTGATATAGTGGTCTTTTTCAGAAATTCGTAAAATATCTATATGTTTATGTACTACATCATCTAGCTTTGGAAGCTGTTCTTCACTAAAGTAGATAAATGAGTTTTTAACATCCTTATGCCACCTCTCTAATTGTGAAAAATTTTCTAAAAATTTTTCCTGATTTATTTCAATGCTACTCAATGCTTGAATATCTTCTATAAACTTCTCTCGCATTTCATTCTGCGTTTGCACTGCTTCATGCTGTACCTCATTCATTCTTTTTTCCAATTCTAAAATGAAATTTTTAAGCTGAGTAATTTCTTCAACCAATACAGAACTAAATTCATCTTGTGTTCTTGATTGGAAAAAGAGTTGTGTTTGATGCAAAATATTCATAATAATATATAAAATAACTGCTACAAGCAATGGAAAAAGTGATTCTCTCGCAAGGAGTAATAAGTCATCACTATCAGGATGAATCATAAAATGAATAATTGAACTAAGTGTTCCTATGCCAAGCATAAGTGGTGAATAATCTATTTTGTTTGGCTGTTTTAAAATAGCAATCTGTCTTAAAAATAGAAGTGCCATCACGCCAAATGCAATAAGTAAATCAGTGTCAAACATTTTCTAATACCTCTTTTGGATTCTTTACTACAGTAGAATGTTCTGCTGAAGATGAAAAGCCCCATGCTGCAAAAATTGATTGTATATGTGCATTTTCAGCACTTTGCATATCTTTTGAATTATCACCAATCATCCATGCTTTGTCTTTCATAGCATTATAGTTATAATGACCTAATATATAATTTAGCATAGCTGGATCAGGTTTTGAAGCATGCACCTCATCTACACCAATTATAAAATCAAAAAATTGTGCAACACCTAAATGCGAAAGCATAGTTTTAGCAAAAAT
>JALSWC010000069.1 GCA_027060825.1 Sulfurimonas sp. | reverse complement strand
AAGTTTTAAATCAAAAAGTTGGCGTGATTATTAATCGTTATGGCATAGGCGATGATGGTGTTGAGAGATATTGTCAAGATGAAAATATTCCTATTATTACAAAAATTAAAAATGATAAAGAGGTAGCGAAACTCTACTCAAATGGAGAGTTGATTTACGATAAAATTGAACATTTTAAAGACTCTTTAGATGATATTATAGCTTTTATTGGAGGTTTAAAATGAGAGAGATAGTTGTAATCTCTGGTAAAGGTGGCACTGGTAAAACAAGTTTGAGTGCATCTTTTGCCTACTTAGCAGAGCAAGATGCCGTTGTTTGTGATTGTGATGTAGATGCTGCAAATATGCATCTACTTCTTGATGCAAACTTTAAAGAACAGAGTGATTTTTATAGTGGAGAGATAGCTGTTATAGACCCTGAAACTTGCACAAACTGTGGCGACTGTTTTGATGTGTGTCGTTTTGATGCCATCACAAAAGAGACAGATTTTCATGTGGTAGATCCCATCTCTTGTGAGGGGTGTCACTACTGTAGCCGTGTATGCCCTGTTGATGCCATTGAGATGGTAACACAAAAAGCAGGAGATGTTTTTGTATCTGATATAAAAAATGGTGCAAAGATGGTACATGCTAAGCTAGGTTTTGCAGCTGAAAACAGTGGAAAACTTGTCTCAAAAGTAAAAAGAGTGGCAAAAGAGTTGGCACTCAAAGAAGATAAAGAGTATGTTATTACCGATGGTAGCCCAGGGATTGGGTGTCCTGTAATTTCTAGTCTAAGTGGTGCAAATCTTGTTGTGATTATAACAGAAGCAACTGTTTCAGGGCTTCATGATTTAAAAAGAGTCTATGAACTCACAAAAACTTTTAATCTTAAAGTTGTTTGTATTATTAATAAATATGATTTAAATAGAGATATTACAAAGAAAATAAGAGAGTATCTTGCAGATGAAAATGTACAACTTTTAGCATCACTCGCTTATGATGACATATTTACAAAAGCAGTGAGCGTAGCAAAACCGATAGTTGAATTTGATGAGAATTGTGAAATATCAAAACAAATTAAATTGAGTTGGAAGAATATAAAAAATATTTTGAAGGAAAATTAAGATGAAAATAGTATTTACAGCAAAAGGTAAAACTTGGGAGAGTCCAATAGATGCAAGATTTGGAAGAGCAGAGATGTTTTTAATATATGATGAAGAGTCAGATACATTAGAAGTGATAGACAATAGTGCTACAGAGTCTATGGAACATGGCGTTGGTGGAGTCTCATCTAAAAGAATGATAAACGCAGAAGCTAATGTTGTCATAACTGGTAATGGAGCAGGAGAAAAAGCACTTAAAATCTTAAAAACAACTGGCATTGCATTTTTTACTGGTGCTGGTGAGATGAGTGTTAAAGAGGCATATGAGGCTTACAAAGCAAATAAATTGCAAAAACAGTTTTAAGAGAAAAAGTGAGAATAGTGTTTCTAGTGGTTGAAAAATTAGTAGCACTATTTAGTCAAGGAAAGTTGCCAAAAAGTAATGTTGATGGGACTTGTTCTGTAAAATAATGATATTTTGTAATAATTATAAGAAAAGTAAACAATAATAGGAATATAATTTTAAAAATCATTATCATAAAGGAAATAAGATGAAAGAGATTACATTAGAGACTAAAATATCTGATTTGTTACAAGAAAATGAAGATATGATAAATAGCTTATTGGAAATTAATCCTAATTTTAAAAAGCTTAAAAAGGCTGTAATTAATGAAACACTTCTTCATGAAGGTGCAAATTTAAAAGAAGCGGCAATGGTTGTAGGTATGAAACCTTCTGAACTTGTAAATATATTACGAGTAAAATTTAATCAAGAGCCATTGGATACAAAAGATGAAGATGAAACGCAAGAAGTTCCTGAGTGGATCAATCAAGAGCCGAAATTTACTCTTAATGCAAATGAGATTTTAAAAAAAGATTTCAGTCCA
>JALSWC010000068.1 GCA_027060825.1 Sulfurimonas sp. | reverse complement strand
AGCATATTGTCACTTACGATGCTAAGTTTTTCAAAGTTTGACATATTTTCATCAACCAAATCAAGAGCTGTATTTATGGTCTTTGTTTTAATATTATTGGGTACATTTAAAAAGCTTGAAGAGAAGTCATTTGCAACATCATACCCTAAAGCCAGAGCTGAAGCAGTTGCTGTGGTTGTCCCAGCAGGTGTACTCTCTCCTAAAATGAGATAATTCCCTTTAAGTTCATACTTTTTACCAAATTCCATCCCTTTTACAAATACCTCTTGAGCATTAATATTTGCACCTTTACTAATGGCATCGGAGGGTGTTATGTCAAAGTTATAGACTTTACAATTTTGTGGCTGTGTTTGCAAGCCCAAGTCTAAAATCTCTATGCTTGAAAATGGTGTAAGATTATGCGTAGCACGGGTAATAAGTGCTGGAGTAGGCACACCAGTAGGCGTTTCAGCAAGTTCACCAAGAGAGAAAACTTTTTCATTTATGATGTACTCTGCATCAAGTGTTGGTGTCAGGGGAATCATCCCTGGAATACCTGCTTGAGTGATGCCCTCTATGGTACAAGTCTTTGTTACACTTGATGCAAGAAGAAAGTCAGCTTTTCCCTCTGGAAGTTTGGTTTGTTTGTCTGTAAATATGTTGTATGTATTCATGTTATCTCTTTTTTTAGTACTAGTTTAGTAGATTATTTGTTACAATAGTTTTAGTGCTTTTTGCACATCCTCTTTACTTATCTCTTTTTTTCCTTTTCCAAAAGTAGCTTTCTTTTTAAGTTTCCCAAAGTATGATGTATCGCCTCCAAGTTTTACACCGATGGCGAGTGCCATAGCAGTTATGGGGTGTCCTGCATTTGGAGAGTCATGTTTTTTCCCATCTTCATAAAATGCAAAAAGCTCTTTTTGCTTTGCAAGAAACATAATAAGCAAAGCTGTAAGACGGGAGGGAATGTAGTTTGCAATATCATCAAGCCGTGCAGCTACTTTTCCAAATTTTTCATACTTTTCATTTTTATAGCCTATCATAGAATCCATTGTGTTAATGGTTTTATAGATGATAATGCCACTCAGTCCAAAAAGTAGTAGATAAAAAAGTGGGGCAACAACTCCATCACTTAAGTTTTCGGCGTAAGTCTCTATGGTGGCTTTATAGATGTCACTTTCACTAAGATTTTTTGTATCACGAGAGACTAACATTGCAATAGCTTTGTGTTTATCTTCTGCATTAAGAACCCCTTCTATGGAATCACGAAGCATTTTATGAGCGATGAACATAGAGGCTATAAACGCAGTGAGGATGATGCTTAAAAACGAAGGAAAAGCAATATTTAAAAACTCTTGCAAAGAAGTAGCAAGAATCGCTACAACAGTTAAAACAGATACAACAAGTAAAAAACCTCGAAAAATACTTTTTTTATAGAGTAACTGTTCAAAAAAACTAATGAGTTCTCCTATCACGATGATAGGATGCTTGATAAATGAGAACTCTCCAAATTTTTTATCCAGAAAATAGGCTAAAAAAGCAACAATAATATTACTCATATAAACTCCTTTGAATAGAGTCCATATCAACATATTTATTTATATGATATGCAAACTCTTTGATGGCACTTGCTTTAAACTCTTTGAAATTATATCCTTTGTAGTTAGAATTTATTTCGCTAAAAAGCTTAAAACGCACTCTATCATTGTCAAATATTCCATGCATAAATGTAGCGTATAGTTTTCGTTTATGTTTGGCATTTTTCTTTGCAATGGCGTTGTGTATTTCATACCCTTGTGCCATCGTTCCCCAAATGTTATAACACCCTTTTTTGACTATTTTCTTTTTTTGAAAGGTGACACTTCCTTTAAATCTTCCAAGCCCTGCAATGCTCTTATGTTCACTCTCAATCTGCAATGGGTCTAAAATTGTCTCAAAGAGCATCTCATATCCACCACAAATACCAACTACCGTTTTCTCTTTTGAAGATAAAATTCTTGCAAATCCTCTCTCTTTTAGCCATTGTAAATCATCAACAACCCGTTTGCTCCCAGGAATAATAAGCATATCACAAGCAGTAGCTTCAGTTGCATTTGATATGAAATTCAACTCTACCTCTTCATCAACTATGAATGGCTCAAAATCGGTAAAATTAGAAATATGAGGGAGTTTAAGTACACCAACTTTTATAATAGCATTTTTTGTATCTTGTTTGTATCCCATAATGGATGCACTATCTTCAAAACCAAGATTAAAGGGCTTAAATGGGACAACACCTAAAACTTTTATGCCAAATCTCTGCTCAATTATTGCTACACCACTATCAAAAAGAGACATATCCCCTTGAAATTTATTGACAATGACACCAATAATATTTTTACGCAGTTTTTTTGGTAAAAGTTTATAAACACCATAAATTGAGGCAAAAACACCCCCTCTTTGAATGTCGGCTACAAGAATTATTTTTGTATGAAACTTTTTAGAAATATAGATGTTTGATAAATCTTTTTGCATTAAATTGAGTTCAACAGGACTTCCAGCACCCTCAGCAACAAGAACGGCATACTCTTTTTGTAGCTTTTTAAAAGCACTTTTTACAATAGGTTTAAGTGTATCAATGTCACGATAATAACTCCAAACATCTTTATCCCCAATACTTTTACCGTTAATGATAAGATGTGCTTTTGATTTTCCACCAGATTTGAGTAAAATAGGATTCATAAGTGGCGAAGTTTGAAGCCCAATAGCATCTGCTGCAAAAGCTTGAGGAATGGCAATTTCACCTGCATCTATATCGGTAACTTGAGAATTATTTGATACATTTTGTGCTTTAAATGGAGCAACTTTAATGCCTCTTTCATGAAGAAGGTAAGTGATGGCAAAACTTAGTGTCGATTTCCCTGCATCGCTACTGGTACCAAAGATGCTAAGAGAATGCAAGAAGTACCCTTTTAAGTTTTTGTTGTGCATTTGTATCTTTCACAGCAAAACGCAACCATTCATTACTTAAATAATCAAAACTCTCACAACTTCGCACAAGAATTTTATGTGCTAAAAGATGCTCAAAAAGTTGTTCTGCATTTGCTGTATGCACAAGAATAAAGTTTGCATCACTCTTTACAATTTTGTCAAAAATATTGCTATTTTTAAGGATGTTTTGTAGCTCATATTTTTGCTCTTTGTGCATCGCTAGGGCGTTGCGTTTAAACGCAGTGTCACTTAACCTTGTTTGCAAAAATTCAGCATCAAGTGAAGAAATATTCCAAAGTGGTGGTGTGATTTTTTTTATGTTTTTTTTATTGGTAAAAATAGCACCAATGCGTACACCAGCACAAGCATAGAACTTTGAAAAAGATTGAATAATATAGAGTTTTTTGTAGTTTTGTATCTGTTTTCGTAGTGATTTATGCCCTTCAAATTCAATAAAACTCTCATCTAAAATAATAGTGCATCTCTTCTTTTTCCATTTTAAAAAGAGTTCGTCAAGGTCGTAGTAGCTTCCCTCAGGTGTTGAAGGATTCACAAAAACAATGATAGATTTCTCTTCAATTTCTGCATCAATATCTTCTATACGATTGATTTTGTAAATATCTTTTTTACTTTTAAGTGCTGCCTTTTGGTACTCCCCATAAAGTGGTGCATAGAGATAAATACTTTTTGCTTTAAGCGAATCCATAAGTGCGTAGATGCCAGCAGTTGCACCGTTATAAAGAGCTACCTCTTTTGCATCTATTTTATACTCTTTTGCAATGGTATTTTTAAGTGCTGTGTAATTTGTATCTGCATATTTTACTACTCTTGCGTTTGAAATATTCAGTGCTTGTTCAGGCTGGTAACAGTTAATATTCGAGGAGAAGTCTATTATCTCTTCAGGTTCGCAGTCAAGCTCTCTTGCGTATTTGTATATGTTTGCACCGTGGAGCATCATTCGTCTATTTCCATATCATCCCAAAACTCATTAAAGTCAAGATTTGTCATAGCATTTTCATCTGAAATATTCTTTTCAAGTAATTTTTTTTGTTCATTTGCAAAATACTCCTCTAATGCCTTATTTATAAGTGTACTCATATCTGTTTTTTTCATCTCACTAAAGGCTTCAAGATTTTGCATATTGTAGTCGTTAATTGTTATCTTCATACCAATAATTATACCATTATTTCATATATGCTCTAACAAATATTTTTGTAAAAGACATTTTAAGTTGCTATAAATATAGTATAATCATAATATACAATATAAAAAGGTTACCCATGTTGTCCAAAACAGAGCCACTTGCAAAACAGTTTCAAATCTTTTACAAAGAGCATAAGCCTAAAACATTTGAAGACGCCATAGAAAAATTTGTCATTTTTGGTGGTGTTGAATGGGGAAATATAGATACCTCGAAGCCCTCTTATGAGCTTATTGAAAAACTTATTCTTGATGACTACTCTTACATCCGTAACGATATTAATGACATCACAGCAGGATCTCCACTTTACCACTCACTTTTAAGTGCCATTGCTATGGGTGATGGTAAAACACACTCAAGTTATAAGCGTGCAAAACTTGATAAAGAGGTAGGAGACAAAGCCGTCAAAGAGCTTGTAGAGCGTGGTATTATTTATGTAGAAAAATCAAAAAAAGAGTTCACTTCATGGGCTGAAAATGAGCAACTTGACAACAAAATTTACTTTACCACCCCATTTTTGCGTTTTTGGTTTGCTTTTGTTTCACCTCTTTTTAAAGGTATTCGTGACAAAGATTACACTGAAGTAAAAAAGCGTTGGGAAAACCGTGAAGCAGAGTTTATAAACCTCATCTTCACACAACTCTCTCACACTCTCATCCAAGAAAGCTTCAAAGAAGAGAATAAAATTAAAGAAATATCTCACTATTGGGACAAAAAAATAGAACTAGATATCTATGCAAAAACAGCATCAGCAAAGACCATAGTAGGAAGCACCAAATACACAAATGCCAAAATTAAAAAGAGTGAACTTCGTAAACTCCAAGAGCTATGCAAAACAGCAAGCATAGACGCAGATATATTTGTCATTGTTGCAAAAAAAGGTTTTTCAAGTGAACTTAAAGCACTCAAAAGTGATACACTCAAGCTCTATACACTAAAAAACTTTAAAATGCTTTTGGAGACAACATTACTATCCTAAACGCCACATAGTATGCAAATAAGTAGCAAAGATGTTCCCTTGTTTGTATCCACCCTCTTTAGCACTCTTTTTTGAAACTTTATAGAGTTTTATATCTGTTGGAGGGGCTTGAAGAATTTTTGTATAATGAAAAGCATGCCCTTTAATCACTTTTCCATTCAACTCACACTTATAATAACCAAGTCTCTGTCGTTTGTTTGTGAGTGTGAATGTTATAGGTAAAATTCCACTCATCTCTTTTGTATCACATGATTTACCCAAATAAATTAGTCCTGCGCACTCTGCATAAATTTTTTTCTTTTTTGCATGTTCAATGAGAGAGTTTTTAAAATGTATAGAATCTTTTACTCTTGCATAATGCTCCTTAGTCTCTACATAGCCACCAATAAGTATGACAATATCAGCTTCACTTGGAATAACTTCATCCTTTGTACTACTTATTATAATTACTTTTTTATAAACCTCTTGCAGAAATTTCAGATTATCATAATAAAGAAATGAAAAATTTTCATCTTTTACCAAAATACATACTTCCTCTTTCCTTGGTACTTTTTCAAAAGGATAGTTACTAACATCTTTTAAAACAACATCCATAACAGACTCTAACACTTCTATGTCTATATGCTCCAAAACATCTTGTGAGACGCTCTCTATCATTTGAGAATTAAGCTCTTTTAAATCAAGTCCTAAATGCGTAGAGCTTAAAGTTTTCAGCCCTTTTTGAATCCAGCCACACACAACTACTCCTGCACACTCTGCTTCAATATGCTTTTTTACAAGTTCATAATGCATAGCAGAGGAGATATTATTGAGTACAACGGCTTTTATGGTGTTGTCTTGACGGAATGTAAGCATCCCTTTTAAAACAGCTGAAACAGTGATGTAACTCCCTCCTGCATCCAAAATAAGAAGTGATGGAATATGAAGTGTTCGAGCTACATCATAAGCACTTGCACCCTTATCCATACCATCATAATAGCCCATAACACCTTCTACAATAGCCACATCTTTGTCAAAGTATTTTTGAAACATCCACTCTAATTGCTCTTCATTCATCATATATCCATCAAGATTGACCGAAGGTGTTTGTGCAATTCTTTCATGAAACTGTGGGTCAATAAAATCAGGTCCACACTTAAAGGGGCATATACTCTTTTTATAATGGTGTAAAAGTGCCATACTTAGAAGCGTTTTGCCTTGGTTTGATGCGATTGCAGAGATAACTAATGCTTTTTTCAATTTTTTATCCTATAATTTCTAAAAAAATAGAGTGGTGGTATTATGAAACGATATAGACATTATAACAAAGAGACGGCTATTATTCTCTCATGTTTTGGTTCTGTCATAGAACAAGAGAAGTATTTAGCATTTGAAGCGTTTGTAAAAGCGAACTTTGAGGAGTTTCCAGTTTTTACTGCGTTTAGCTCAAAGATGGTTATTAAAGAGCTTGCAAAAAAAGGTGAGGTCTATAAAAATCTCCCACAAGTGATGGCAGATGTCGATATGGAGGGGTATAAACGCTATATAGTTGTTAGTGTCAATATATTTCCAACAGATGAACATGAAGTGCTTACTCGTATGGTGAAAGGTTTTCGTGAATTTTCTTTAGCCAATATTAGATACACGACTCCTCTTCTACATAAAACAAAAGAGACATCAAACTACCTTAACTTTTTAGATGCAAAAATTCGACAAAAAAATAGTGATGTTATTAACCTCTACATTATTCATGGCGTTCCTGTTCTAAACTTAGCTGGTCTTGAAGCAGTCAACTACACTGCCAACTTTTTAAAGATGATAAATGAGAAAAATCTCACCTGTTCTCTTGAGGGAGAGTTTCCATTCTTTGCCATAAAAGATGCCATAAAACGAGATATTCTTAAACTTACAGCTGGAGATAAAAAAGCAAAAGTACAGATAGTTCCAAT
>JALSWC010000067.1 GCA_027060825.1 Sulfurimonas sp. | reverse complement strand
AAATTATAAAATGCAACTGAGATTGAGATTTTATGGTGTACATGAATGTGATAATATACTCTTAAAAGAACTCTCTTTAAAGAGTTCTAACAATGCTAATGTAACTATTCGTTACAATAATGTAGCCGTATATAAAGCTAATGTTACTAAAATAAACAATAAATAAAGCAATTGAATACGAAATATAAACAAAAGATATTTATTAAAAAGTTTATGCTACAATGCTTTTTAAATATCAAAATAGGGAGTTTCTATGGCTCAAAAAGCGATACGCGAATACGACGGTAAAGCACTTTTTTCTAAACAATGGGAAAAATATTTTAGTGGATTCCATTATGGGTTCAAATCTGTTCTTGTAACAAGTGGGGCAGAACTTTTAGCAAAAGCTGAAGAACATGGCTTTGAATGGTTAAAACAAGAACCATTAGTTGCAAAACCAGATATGTTATTTGGTAAGCGTGGTAAAAATGATTTGGTACTATTTAAAACAAATAAGCCAGGTGATGTAACTTTAGCTGATGCAGCAAAATGGATTGATGAAAAAATTTCTCATCCGACAACACTTCTTTCAGGGCAACATGGAACTTTAACGCACTTTATTGTTGAGCCATTTACTCCACACTCTCAAGAACAAGAGTATTATATTTCTGCTACTTGTGTTGGTGAAGATGATGTACTTTATATGTCTGCTGAAGGTGGAATGGAAGTTGAAGATGGTTGGGATGAAAAAGTTAATGAAGTAGTAATTCCTATTGATATGACAGATGCTGATATTGAACATGAAATTAAAGCGAATATCCCAGCAGATATTCCTGCAGAAAATAGAGCGCAATTTGAAGCATTTGCATTCTCATTTTTTAGATTTTATAGAGATATGAACTTTGCATATTTAGAAATTAATCCAATTGTTATGCTTGAAGGTAACAATATGGCTATTCTTGACCTTGTTGCTCGTCTTGATGATACTGCAGGTTTTATGATGAAAGATGTATGGGGAGATATTGAGTACCCGACTGCGTTTGGTATGGAAGATCAATCTCCAGAAGAAAAAGCAATTGCTGAAGCTGATAGTAAGTCAGGTGCTTCACTAAAACTTACTATTCTTAACCCAATGGGTAGAGTTTGGACTATGGTTGCTGGTGGTGGTGCATCTGTTGTTTATGCAGATACTATTGCTGATTTTGCTGAAGCGAATGGTGGTTCTATTGCTGACCTTGCAAATTATGGTGAGTATTCAGGTGGACCAACTACTGGTGAGACTAAATTTTATGCAGATACTATTATTGATTTGATGACTCGTCATGAAGATCCAAAAGGTCAAGATAAAATCTTAATTATTGGTGGAGCTATTGCGAACTTTACAGATGTTGCAAAAACTTTTACAGGTATTATTCAATCATTTGAAGAAAATGCAGAAAAAATTAAAGCACATAATACTAAAATTTATGTTCGTCGTGGTGGACCAAACTACGAAAAAGGCTTGAAAGATATTAAAGAAGCTGCGGATAGACTTGGACTTTACATTGAAGTCTATGGACCAGATACACATGTTACTGACATCGTTAGAATGGCATTAGAGAAGTAAGGGGCTAAAATGGAAAAATTATACACTAGAGATACACAAGCGATTTTTTGGAATAACAATAAAACTGCTATTCAAAGAATGTTAGATTATGATTATACAATTAAAAGAGATACTCCTTCTGTTGCAGCAATCGTCGCTCCAACGAGTGGAAATAAATTTGAAAAATTCTTTTGGGGTCCAGATGAGATAATGGTTCCTCTTTATAAATGTACGGCAGATGCAAAAGAAGCACATCCAAATGCTGATGTTCTTTTAAACTTTGGCTCTTTTAGAACTGCTTATGATGTAACTATGGAAGCTGTAGAGCTTGGTGGATTTAAATCTATTATGGTTACTGCTGAGGGTATTCCTGAAAGACTTGCAAGAAAAATGAACAATACAGCTCGTAAAGCTGGTGTTAC
>JALSWC010000066.1 GCA_027060825.1 Sulfurimonas sp. | reverse complement strand
GGTGCAAAAAAGACGGCACTTATCTCTCAAGCCATTGTTATTGCTTCTCTTTTAACAGCTTTTTTTCTTGGTGACAAAATTACATATAACATTTTACTTGTAGTCGCAATCGGACTCGGCTTTGCAGGAGCTTCGTTTGCAGTTGCACTTCCACAGGCTGGTCAATGGTACCCACCAAAACTTCAAGGTGTTGTTTTAGGTATTGCAGGTGCTGGAAACATTGGTGTTGTGCTTGACTTCATCTTCGCTCCAAAGATTGCTCAATATTGGGGTTGGTACTCTGTATTTGGTGTAGGTGCAGCTATGGCTATCATTGTATTTGTGGCATACCTTTTCTTAGCAAAGGATGCTCCAAAAGAGATTTATACACCACGACCTAAAAAAGTAAAAGATTACCTCAAACTTTTAGGCGATAAAGATACTTGGTGGTTTAACCTCTTCTATGCAGTAAGTTTTGGTGGTTTCGTTGGTTTTGCTGGATATATGAAAGTTTATCTCATGAACACTTATCAAGCAGATATGTCTGCGTTTGGTATAGACTATCTTAATGAACCAAATGTAAAAGTAATCGCAGGTTATTTTGGTGCTATTACTATTTTCGCAGGTGCCGTTCTTCGCCCTGTTGGAGGAAATATTGCAGATAAAATTGGTGGAGTAAAAGCACTTTACTTTTTCTATGGTGCAGTTGTAGGGCTTGTTGCTCTTACGGCACTTGTTCACTTACATTTTTATGTATCTATTTTGGTTCTGTTCTTAATTATGGCAAACCTTGGTATGGCAAATGGTGCAGTTTTCCAACTTGTACCTCAAAGATTTGGTAAAGATATTGGTATAATGACAGGATTAGTTGGCTGTGCTGGTGGTCTTGGTGGTACGGCACTCATTAAAACACTTGGGTGGTCTAAGGGTGCATTTAACGGATATACAGAAGGATTTTTAATCTTTGCAGCTGTTGTTCTTGTAGCTATCGCAGGTCTTAGTTTTGTCAAAACAAGATGGAGAACTACTTGGGGTGTTGCTGCTGGTGGAAGAATATAAAAGGAAAAAAGAGTAATGACTTTAGAAGAAGCTAAATTAGCACGAAGTAAAAAAGTAAATAAGATTGAGAAGGTGAAGGATTTAAAAAATCCTTCTGAAGCCTTTGATGCAATACAAAAGTACGCAAAAGAAGGGTATGACTCAATTCCTGATGAAGATAAAAAGTACTTTTTAAAATGTTTTGGTATTTATGACAAAGATGGGCTTACTCCAAAACAGTTTATGATGCGTGTCCGAATTTCTGGTGGACATCTTAATGCAACACAAGCAAAAACACTTGGAAATATTGCTAAAAATTACGGGAAAGATTACATTGACATTACAACCCGTGCGCAGGTTGAATTTCGATACCTACACATAGAAGATATGCCTGCCATATTGCAAGAGCTTAAAGATGTAGGGCTTAATGCTTACCAAACTGGTGTAGATAACTTTAGAAATATTGTTACAGACCCACTTGATAAATTTGGCTTTGATAATATTCTTCCATCATTTTCTCTTTTAGAAAAAATTCAAGAAAAATTTCTTTTTAATCCTGAATGGATTTCTACTCTCCCTAGAAAATTTAATACTGGTATTACAGGTTCAATGGCAAACAGATGTAATGTTTTTGGACATGATTGTTGTTTTGTTCTTGCACAGAAAGATGGCTATTATGGATACAATCTCTATCTTGGTGGGCGTGTAGGCATGATAGCAAAAAGTGCAGATATGTTCTTAGCTAATGAGAGGGAAGTGCTTCTTGCTTATGATGCACTTGTTGAGATATTTAAAAAATATGGTTTTAGAGATAATCGTAATAAAAATAGACTCCATTTTCTTATAGATGCTGTAGGGATGCAAACAATCACTACTGCCATTCGTGAAAATGCAGGAGTTGATTTTGCATCTGCTGGAGATACACTTACCACGACAAATGCACATGACACACAACATGGAAAGGTTCAACT